>NZ_JASTLB010000003.1 GCF_030499535.1 Streptomyces sp. TG1A-8 | reverse complement strand
GTTATGTCCTGTTACTTGGTTCGGTTGCGTATTGCTAAGGTTAAACCACTGCCATGTATCAAAGTACGCAGCACCTGGCACCCTTTGGAGGGGCTTTCGCGGGTGGTGGCGCGGCTGCATGCGGAGGATCCGGTGCGGTATCCGGAGTCGGTGTGGACGGACTGGCTTTCGGGCGAGCATGGTGCGGATGTGCGGTCGGACCGGTTGCGGGCTTTCGGTACCCGGTCGGGGCGGGCGGTGCTTTCGAATTGCCGTGTCTTGGGTGAGGGTGTTGATGTGCCGGCGGTGGATTCTGTTGCGCTGATTGATCCGAAGGGATCGGCGGTCGATATTGTGCAGGCGATCGGCCGGGCGCTCAGGCAGAAACCGAACCAGGGAAAGTTGGCGACGTTGATTGTGCCTATTTTTCTGGGGCCGGATGAGACTGAGGCGGATATGCCTTATTCGGCTTCTTATCGGCCGTTGGTGAAGGTGCTTTCCGGGCTTCGGGCGCATGATGAGCGGGCCGTGGAAATGCTGGCGGTTCCGCAGGAAAATACGTCGCGTACGGAGAGGGGGGTGTCGTTCCTGGGGGAGGAGCCGGCCGAGGGCGAGGAAGAGGGGCGCATCCTGTTGCGGTTCGGGACGCATCGGGATCCTGCTTTGGTGGCGCGGCTGGTGCAGTACAACGTGCTGGAGCCGGAGCACGCCAACTGGCTGGCGGGGCACCGGGCCGCGGTCGCGTACCGGGAGCGGGCGGGGCATTTGGCGGTGCCGTATGAGCACCGGGAGATGATGGCGAACGGGCACTCCTTCCCGCTGGGGCGGTGGCTGGCTGATCAGCGGCGCGGCATGCAGGCCGGGACGCTGGCAGCGCAGCGGGCGGCGGACCTGGACGCGCTGGGGATGGTGTGGGAGCCGGCGGAGGTGGCGTGGGAGGAGAATCTGGCGGCGGCGCGCGCCTACTACGCGGCGTGGGGGACGCTGGCCGCTCCGGTGACCGCGTCCGCGCTGGATAAGCCGGTGGGGCAGTGGTTGGCGAATTGCCGGAAGGCCGGCGGGTTGGGTAAGGACCCGGGCCGGGCGCGGCGGCGGGCGGAGCAGTTGGCCGCGATCGATCCGGACTGGCGGCCGGGGTGGCCGGTGGACTGGCAGCGCCAGTACGCGGGTGTGGCGCGGCTGGTGGCGATGGGAGCCGAGGTGAGCGAGATCGTGCCGGGGGTGACCGCCCAGGGGGAGGACGTGGGCCGGTGGCTCCAGCGCCAGCGCCAGCACGTGGTGTGGGACGGTCTGGCGGCCGGGCAGCGTGAACGACTGGCGGACCTGGGAGTTACGCCTCTGCCCCCGGAGCCGAAGGCGCCCGCCAAGGGCTCTGGGGGCGCGTCTGCGGGCTTTGAGCGGGGCTGTGCGGCACTGGCCCAGTACCGGCAGCGCACGGGCTCTGTGGGGCCCATCAGTCGCACCCACATCGAAACGATCACAGTCGACGGCCAGGAGCACGCGGTGAAATTGGGTGTATTCCTGGCGAACACCAAGACCCGGCGGGCGAAGCTCAGCGGGGAGCAGCTGAAGCGGCTAGCCGGTCTCGGGCTGGAGTGGGCGGCGCACGTGCAGGCGTAGCGGGCGCGGATGGAGAGGGAAGGGCCCGGCCGGACGGCCGGGCCCTTCCGCTTGCTGTTCGAATTATTCGAACGTTTCCTTCCGAATTCGGAAGGAAACGCTGACCAGCAGTTTTATCGCTTGTGCGTCTTCATCCAGCGCAGCAGCGCCCGGTAGACCTGGGGATCGTCGGGGTCGGCAAACGCCTCAGAGAGCGTCTGGGTCAGCTCACGGCGCGGGATGCGGGCGCGCTTGAGGTCGTTGGCGAGCTGACGGGCGCGCCGGTCGATGGCTTCGCGCAGGTGGGCATCTGGCGTGCTCGTCGCGGGGGTCGTGTCTGAGTCCGCGGTCGTGGGGTCGGGGTCGGTCAGCTGGGCCTCGATCTGCTCACGGATCAGGGCGGCCGGGGCGGCTGAACCGTCCGGGCCGGGCAGCTCCCGGACGAGGGCGGTGATGTCGCGGGCGGTGACCTTGGGGCGGTTCTCGCGCAGCAGGGCGTAGAGGGTTGCGGCTGCTTCCACGTCGTAGAGCTTGACGACTGGTAGCAGTGCTTCCAGGTGGGAGACGGTGAGCTTGGGGACGTCCGGGAGGAGACGGGCGGCCAGGCGCCAGCCACGGCGCATACGGCTGGATTCAGTGAGGGAGATTCCCCAGTCCTCCAGCAGGTCGTCAAAGGTGGTGTAGTCGGCGCGGTACAGGCCACGGTTGGCGATGGCGTCGAGTGCTTTGCCGGTGATCCAGAACGATGCGTGGTGGGCGCGGACGACACGTTCGCAGAGTTCCAGGTCTTTGCGTTCTGCTTCGGAGAGGTCGGCGGTGTCGCCGGGCGCGGTGTCCGGGTCTGGGATGGCATCCAAAGTGAGAGCGCCACCAGTGCCGCCGTTGCTGGCAGCGGCGGACTTGCGGGTCAGTCCGAGCAGGCCCGTGGCGCGGGAAGGCCCGGTGAGGCCGAAGCGGTCTGCGGTGGTCTCAGTCTCGGTCATGCTGCGTCCTGTTCGGCGGCCCGGGTCAGAATCTCTCGGGCGAGAGTAGCGAGGTCTTCAGCGACCGACGCTGATGTGGCCGACACGATCGTTCCGGCGGCGGCGCGGCCGGCCCGCAGGTCCCAAAATTTCGGGTTCGAGGCGGCGGCCACTTCCAGCTCGTGTACGAGCCGGCCGTGACTGCGGGCGTCTTGGCCCACGGCTTCGCTGTAGCGGACGATGGTGTCGAACAGGTACCCGTCCGTGCCGAGTTCGTCAGCAACCCACTGGCGGGCGTTGCGGTGGATCTGCTTTGAGGCACTACCGCTGCCGAACAGGACGACACCCAACAGGGCAAGGTCCGGGTTCACCGTGTTGCGCACCAACCTGAACTGGCGGCTGATGGATCCCAGGCCGTCGGTGATGCTGGCCTTGTCCGAACGGGTCGGGGCCACCATCCAGCGCGCGGCGGACAGCGCGAGCTGCTGAAGCGGCGGATTTTCCGGGGCGCTGTCGATGACGACCAGGTCATAGCGGCCGGCCACGGGGGCGAGGCTGATAGCGAGGGCGAGGGCCTGGCGGTGCTGCTGCATGCGGTAGGTGGCGGCGAGCATGTCCGGGACGGCGCCGACATGCTGCCCGCCGACGACGACGTCGAGCCCCGGCCGTACGCCGGACACCGGCTTCAGCGGGGCGCCGGTGCGCAGCGCTTCCGAGAGCGCTGCGCCTTCGTCATCAATGCTGCTCTCGCGGTATCCCAGGTCGCGGCCTACGTTGCCCTGCCCGTTGACGTCGACCAGCAGAACGGATCCGCCGTCGGCGGCGACCAGGCCGGCGAAATTGGAGGCAAGCGTGGTCTTACCCACGCCGCCCTTTCCGTTGGCGATGACGTAGCAATGCGCGAGGGCGCTGCGGTCAATCAGGGGACTCGGGTCAGCGTCGAGCATCGACGGCTCTCCTGTCACGTGCGGGGTGATGCTGCCCCGCATGGTCCCATGCCACGGTCAGGCTGCTGCCGCATGGACCAGAAAACGAAAAACGGCCCGGCCCCGCAGGTGCCTGCGGGGCCGGGCCGTGGGGTTGGGTGGTCAGGCATGCTGGAAGTGCTGGCGCCTCGTGACGGGGGCGTCCAGTGCCCGGGGCGGTTGTCCCATGAGCCGATGCGCCGACCGTCCCGGGGCCCGGCTACAGCAGGGCGCTGAGCGTGGCCAGGACGAGGAAGCCGAGTGCGGTCAGGGTGCAGTCCACCGCGCGGCGCAACTGGCGGAACTTGGCGACGGCAATGGTAGACAGGGCGTGGATGCGGGCGGCGCGGGTGTCGCCGGTCATGCATGCGCTGATTTCTGTCTCGGTGAGTTGGGCCCAGTAGGGGAAGCTGGCGCGGTCGTGGCCGCCGAGGTGGGGCCGGACGACCAGGAGCAGCAGCACGGCAGCGGCAGTGAGGGCGGCGACGGCGAGGGCGCCGGCCACGTAGGCCGGGGCGGGCAGGTGGCGGTCGGCGAGGGAGGCTAGGCCGGCCAGGACAGCGCCGATGAAGGCGAGCAGTAAGGATGCCTTGCCGTCCGTGCGGGCGATCTCGCTGGCGACCGCGGCGCAGGCGTCATCGAGGTTCTTGCTCGTGCTCTGGTCAGTGGCCGAGGTGGTCATTTAGAGGCGGTCCTTTCGTGCGCTTACGCGGCCAGGGCGTGAGCGGGCGGGGCGGTGTAGGTGGCGGGGTCGGCCGGGGTTCCGTCGAAGCACTCCAAGCAGGAACCGAGGGTGCGTAAGGGCAGGCAGTGGTGGTAGCGGCGCAGGCATGCCGGGCAGGTGGTCCGAGCTGCCATGGCCTTGTCGAGGGCGGCTTCCTTGGCGAGGGTCATGGGCCGGATCGGCAGGGCGAGGTCGCGCCGGTAGAGGTAGGCGGGGCGGGTGCAGGTGCGCTGTGGGCGCGTCGCGCACGCCCGGCACCGCAGGATCGCGGCCGGCTCCTGTCCGCCGGGGCGGAGCCGGTCGGCGCGCAGCTGGCGGCGCGTGGCGAGCTGGTCGGTCGGTGCGGTGCCCCAGTCGTACTCGGGTAAGCCGTGCGTGGCGCGTGGCTGTGCTGCGGGGCGTCGCCGACGGGCGCGGGTAGTCACCGCGGCTCCCAGGCGGTGGAGAGATGGTGCGGGCGCTGCGGGTAGCGGGGGCCGGGGCGCTGCGGGCGGGGTCGGCCGGTCCGGCGGCGCGAGCGGGGGATGAGCACGGGGTGTCCTCCAACAGGGTTGATGGCGGGCAGTGCTGCGCCTCGCCGACGGAAGTACCGTCGACGGGGTGGAAGGGGTGAGATGTGCGGCCGGGCGGCCTGTCCGGTCCTCGCTGGCCCCGAAGGTGGGGTGGCGAGGGCCAGGCAGAGCGTCAGGTCAGCGGCGTTGGTTGTGCCGCGGGGGTCTGGGGCGGGGTTCAGCACGGACTGGAACGGCGCGCCCCCCGGTGTGGGAAGCGCGCCGTTGTGTGACAGCGGTCAGGCGGCCTCTTCGCCGGTTGCCTCCGGCCGGGCGCCCAGGGCCACCTTCGAGGTTTTCCCTTCCTTGATCCGGTGGATCTTTCCTGCCTTTTCCAGCTTGTTGAGCACGTTCGCGAAGGTCGACTCCGCGACCCCGCAGGCGGCCTGCAGCTGGCCCCGTTCCACGTAGTCGATGTCGTCGGGGTCGATGTCGTCGCCCTGGTCGACCATGTCCACGTACATGGGGTCGGACTCGTCGCGGAGGGCGGCCAGGACCTTCTCCTCCGAGGTGAGCTCCTTGGCCTTGGGGAGGTCGACGCCGGGGAACGAGGTCCCGGCCTCGCCGGTGGTGCCTTCGCCGTCCTTCTCCTCGAAGCCGGGGATGGGCGTCATGGCCAGCTCTTCCATGTACGCCTGGTCGCCCCACCAGGGCACGTCGACCGGGGCCATGATGTTCTCCGGCCGGATGTGCTCGGTGGCGTCCTCCAGGGTGTCGATGCGCATCATGCCCGCGCGCCCGCCCGGGGCTGCGACGTAGCCGAGGCCGAAGGTGCGGCGCGGGTCGGACTCCTCGATGGTCGGGTCGTAGACCAGCGAGTCGTCCTCTTCCACCCACACCGGCGGGATCAGGGAGGGGTCGATCCCGTCGAAGCCGGGGGGAAGGTCGCCCAGGTTGATCTGGTCGCTGTCGGTGCGCAGGATGATCCAGGTGCCGCCGGCCAGGAGGTTGGCGCGGATCGCCTGCTCTCCGCCCAGCTGGTCCAGGTTCACGGTCTGGTTGATCAGGACCCAGGGCATGCCCATGGAGCGGGTCAGGGAGGCGCCGTCCTTGACGATCTTCACCGCTTCCTTGCGGTTCGGTGCGCCGGGGGCCAGCATCTGGGCGGCCTCGTCCAGGATGGTGGCGCAGTACGGCCGCATCGCGGTCGGCTCGAAGTTCTTCAGCTCCAGGCGGGCGGCCTCCTCGATCCGGTGCTGGAGGACCCACCAGGACAGCCGCATGGCGCCCAGGGCGCCGATCTGCGTCAGGCCGCTGTAGGCGGCCATCTTCGGGATCGCGGGGTTAGACGCGCCCTTGGGGTCGCCGTAGATCTGGGCCATCTTGTTGGCGTGGTAGGCCAGGCTGATCATCTGGCCCGTGCCGCCCTTGCCGGAGCCGGTGGTACCGGCGATCACGACGTGGAGGGCGCCCAGCTTCGGGTCGAACAGCTGGATCTTCGCGGGGAAGCCGCTCACGATCTTGCCGATGTTGACCCAGCCGCCCGGCGTGGCCACCAGGGAGTCCAGGCCCTGGAAGTCGTGGCCGGCCTCCAGCGGGTTGTGGTCCATGACGCGGATGATCGCGCGCCGGGGGTCGCGCCGTCCCGGCTCGTAGGAGACGAGGTCGATGGAGCGGCGCAGCGCGCCGGCCAGCTCCCCGAGGTTGACCACGCGGGGCAGGGCGTCCAGGTCGTCGTCGGCCACGACGCGCGCCACCTGGCCGCCGGTGTTCACGTCCTCGCCGACCTCTTCCAGGTGGGTCTTGGGCAGGACCCGCGCCCTCACGCGCTTCCAGGCGCCCTCGAGCGTGGAGGGGTCCAGCTCCGCGCGCTGGGTGTACCAGACGGTGATGAACGCCTCCCCGGAGTGCGCGCCGTACTTCATGGTGATGTCGTCGACGGAGCGGCCGAAGAGGCTGGAGACGGTCTCCTTCGACACGTTGACGGAGTCGCCCAGGGCGGCGGTGATCCGGCCCTCCCAGCGGTCGGCGTAGATCACGACGTCGGACAGGACCTGGTTCTTGTGCCGGCCGTTCTTCGGGTCGCTGATCACGCGCCCCCAGGCGGCGATCATCTTGTCGGCCAGGGACACCGGGCCCGGGGTGCCGGTGTTGGCCGGGGCGGCCTGCGTCGGCGCCTGCTCCACCTCGATCTTGTGTCGGCCGAAGACTCGGCGCAGGCGCCAGCCGGTGAAGACGACCGCGGCCCACCAGCCCAGCGACAGGATGCCGGGGATGGTGGTGGGCTCGAGGGCGCCGGCCATCAGCGCGTCGGACGCCTCGGCTCCGCCCAGCTGCCCGAGGGCCAGGCCCATGCCGGTGGTGATCGTGGAGATCCCCATGGTGTCGCGGTGCGCCCGCGCGATGTCGATCCCGGGGAGCTGGTTGGCCCAGCGGCCCAGGCGGTTCATGTAGTTGGCGCCGGCGAACGTCGCACCGGCCAGGAAGCCGGCCCCGGCGTAGGCCGCCGCGTTCGGGTCCAGGTAGGGGGCCAGGATGCCCACCCCGACGGGGAGGACGATCTGGAGCGCCGCAGCGGCGCGCTCCGCCGGCTCCGCGTTCGGCACGGTCTTGATGGTGGTGGACATCGAGGGCTACTCCTGTCTGGATCCTGGGTGATCCGCAAAGGGCGCGGCCGGCCCGCGGGGATGGAATCCCCGAGGCCGGCCGCGCCGGTGGTGGGTGGTGCTATTCCTGCTCGAACCAGTCGCGCGAGACCTTCTCCAGGTCCGTCACGTCGGAGCGGTCGAACGCTTCCTGGAACCCGGCGTGGGTGGTGCGGGCCTGGTCGCCCGCCGCCTTCGCGGCCCTCGCGGTGTCGGCCGTCTTCGACGCGTAGGTGAGCGCGCCGTCCGACACCCCGCGGATGATTTTCGCCAGCTCCTGGCACTCCGCCAGGGAGTCGCGGTCCACGCTCTTGGCGCCCAGCGCGTCCGCGTCGGAGGCGGTGTCGTCGGCCAGTTCCTTGATGTTCTCCGCGGCCTTCTTGACGCCCTCCGCGTTACGGGCCAGGGCTTTCTCCTTGGCCTCGGTCTTTCGGACGAGGACCTTGTACGTCAGCTCCGCCATGATTTTCTGTCCCTCCTGCTGCTACGCGGCGGGCGCGTAGGAGCCCTTGTCGTTGTAGAAGCGGAGTTCGGCCGGCTTCGTCTCGTCGCTGTCGACCACGGCCTTGTACAGCGGCGCGTAGCGGGTCCCGATGTTGGTCAGGACGACCTTGCACATCTCCGCCGCACGCTTCGCGCGCTTGTGGAGTTCGGCGGCCTCCGCCGCCTGGGCCTTCGCCGCGTCGGCCAGCTTGGTCAGCTTCGCGGCCAGCTTCTCGCCGCCTTCGACGGCCTTCGCCTGCTCGGCCAGTTCCTGGCAGTCCTTGGCCTCGTCCTCCGCCGCGGCCTCAAGCGACTTGCACGCGTCGGCCACCTTGATCAGGTGGTTCTCCTTGGCCTCCAGCTTGCGTTCGTACTGCTTGAAGTTGCGCAGCTCCTTGCGGCTGATCGACCCACGGGCGCCCTCCGTGCCCAGGGTCAGCGTGTTCGCGTCGATCTCCTTGACCAGGAGGGGCTTCACGTCCGTGCTCACTCCGTCGTCTCCTTCGTCCGGCGAGGCGATGACGATCGTCTGGCCACTGGGCCCGGTCACCGTCGTCCCCTGCTGCTTCGGGTCGTTCTGCTTCGGGTCCTGCTGTTTCGCCTTGTGGTCGGCGTGCGCCTTGTCCAGCCGCGCGTGCTCCTTGCCGTTCTCCTCCTTCTTGTCGCGGTAGCCGTCCTTCGCGCCCTTCGCGTACGCCTTCACGTGGTCGACCACATCCCGGACCGCGGAGCCGTCGCCATGCCCGACCTCTCGCGAACGCTGGAGCGGGGTCCGGTTGTCGGTCCCGTTCGAGCGGTGGCCGACCGCACCGGTCTTGCCGGAGCCGCCGCTCCCGGAGGAGCCGGTCTTGCCGGAGCCGCCGCTCCCGGAGGAGCCGTTCTTGCCGGAGCCGCCGCTGCTGCCGGAGGAGCCGCCCGCACCTTGGCCGCTGCCGCCGCCCTTCTTCAGGTCGACCTTCTCGCCCTTGCCCTTGTCGGCCTTGTCCTTCGAGCTGCCGGAATTACCGCCCGACGTTGATCCGCCGCCGCTTCCGGAGGCACCGGCCTTTCCGTCCTTGCCAGCCTTTCCGCCAGCTCCCGCGTTTCCCGAGGAGCCGTCCTTCTCCTTGCCCCCGGAGTCCTTCGCGCCTTTGGGGCTGGTGTCCTTGGGCGAACCTCCGCCACCGTTTGTGCTGGTGCCGCGCCCGCCGCCGGATCCGCCGCTCCCATTCGAGCCGGACGAGCCGCGACCGCCGCCTCCGGTGGCGCCGCCGCTTCCGGTGGCGCCGCCGCTTCCGGTGGCGCCGCCGCTTCCGGTGGCGCCGCCGCTTCCGCCGCGTCCGGTGCCCGTGGAGCCGTTCCCGGTGGAATTGCGGTCTGAATTCCCGCCGCTGTTTCCGCTGGAATTGCGACCCCCTCCACCGGCCCCTCCGGAGCTGTTTCGGGTAGGAAGTCCAGGCGACTTCATGACCGTGGTGGTCCGGGTCTCTTTCACCTGGTGCGCACTGGCCCTGGCTTTCTCCAGATCCAGCCGCTTGTTCGCGGTCCCGCCGCCCTTTGCCCAGCGGGTCGCGCCCGCCCGGATCAACGTTTTGAACACGCCCTCCTTATGCCGGGCACCGGCCGCGTCGGATCCGGCCCCGGCCAGGTCCTCCGGGGCCTTGAACGACTCGCTGGTGACGCCCGGGGAGGAGCGGTCCACCACGCCGTCGGGGTCCGCCTTCGCGGCCGGATCATCCCCGTCCGGCCGGGCCCCGGCGCCGGTCGCGGTGACCGGTCGGGCGGGCTCCACCGCGGCCATCAGGGCGGCCATGATGCCGGTGTCCGCGGCGGGCGCCGGCGCGGCGGGGGCGGCCGGCGCAGCGGGCGGATCGGGGGGTCCCGCGGGGACCGGGGGCGCCGTATCGGTCGCCATGTTTTCCTCACTCTCCGTGGTCGCCGATGGTTCCTTACTCCTTACCTCCCAGCGGAGAGCAGCCGATCAGCCGGACCATGGGAGTCCGATTGCAGCGCTCTCCGCCAGGAGGGAGGAAGTAATTAATCACCATGCGTAACTACGCGTCGGCCTTCCTGCCCTTGCGCGCGAACACCGCGACGGCCAGGCCGCCACCGGCGACCAGACCCAGCAGGGCGGATGAGTTGATCCCACCGCCCCCGCCGTTACTGGCGTTCTGGGCGTTGCCCGCGGCCTGCATGCCGGACCCGTCGAGGGACTCGTACTGCTGCTTGCAGTCCGCGACGACGTCGCTCCTGGAGGGCGATCCGTACCCCTTGCCGATCAGGCCGGAGGAGTCCTTCACGCACTTGTCGACGGCCGCCTGGATCTTTTCGGCGGAGGCGGCAGCGGCCTTCTTCTCGGCGCTCATCTGCTCGTTCCGGATCCTCATTTCCTCCAGCTCCAGCTTCTTCATCTGGATCTGGAGGGCCGCGGCCTCCTTCTCGTCCTTCGCGACGGCCGCCGAATGAACCTGGAACCAGATGGTTCCGCCGCCGATGATCGCCACCCCAGCCACCGCGATGGCGACCTTTCCCCGGCGGGTCAGACCGGCCTTCTTCTGCTTCACGACCGGGGTCCCGTACGGCCCTTCATCGGCGTACGGGGAAACGTCCGGAGAACTGTTCCCGAAGGTCATTCCGGCCGCCATTCCGGCCTGAATTCCCTCGAATACCCTCTCTTCGTCCGGTGTCATTTCAGTCTCCGTTCTTACGCGCCAGGTCAGAGGCCGCAGAGATCATGGCCTCCACACCCCGGAAAGTGTTGCTGGAAAGGTCGTTCCATTCCCAGAACCGCATGCTCACGCCCTGCCGGACGAGCTGGGACTGGAGGTAATTCACGGCCTTCCCCCGGTCGATCGTGGTCACATGCCCGGTGGATTCCAGAAAGGTCTGGGCACCCCTGATGCACATACGTCCGGTAGGAGAGAAATCGAAGGACTGACACCAGCCGTAGCGGGTGAGGACTTCGATCACCTGGACCAGGTGGAACGAGGGCTTCAAGGGGCGCGGCTCCTGCCAAAGCCCCAGGTCAGCCATCGCGGACCGGACCCCCTTGGGGATCAGTCGCTGGCCCCAGGTCGGGGGGTCGGGCGCCCAGATCGCCAAGGCCGGCGGAATGACCGCCGGCGGTGCCAGGCGGGGGGTCGGCGGCCTCGTCGTACGTGCGTCAGGCCCCCGGTCGGGGGCCAGCCCTACGGTCGTGGGTGCCATCGTGCTCCTTCCTTCGCTCGTCGTCTTCGAATCCGAAAGCTTTTCCTCGCCGTGCGGCGCCGGGTCTGCTCCCACGGGTCTGCGAACGCGGAGTCCGCTCGCCGGGTCACTCACCGGGTCTGCACCGCTGTGGACTGCGGGTTTTCCGGCAGTCGCAGCAAGGGCCAACCCGCAGATGCGCGGGTTGGCCCTCACTGGTGGTGCCGGACGAAACGGGTCAGGCGTCCGCTTCCTCGGACTCCTCCTCACCCTCGGCGCCTTCGGTCTCGCCGTGTCCCTCGTTGGCCAGCAGTGCGGCCCAGGCGTGGCGGATGCGCTCCTCACTGCCCATGTAGCGGGCGCGGCGGAAGGCGTCGCGCGCCTGGCGGTAGGACAGGGGCGGGTCCTCGTCATAGCGCATGCGCCGCAGCACGACACCGATCTGAGCATCCGTCAGCGGCTCACCCGGCACGGGCACCGGCACACCCGCGACCGCCGCGAGGTCCGCAAGCCGCTCATCGTGTGCCGGTGTGCCGGACGGCGTCACGCCAGGCGTGCCGGACAGTGTGCCGGTCGGCGCCGTCAGGGCGCTGACCTGCGTGCCGTTGGTGTGCCGGGCGGTGTCGGCCGTGCCGGGCAGGGCCGGGGCGGCCGGCGTCCACGTGCCCAGGTTGGGCAGCGGGATCGCCGCGACCGACGCGGGCAGCGGCATCTTGGCGACCGTGTCGGCGGTGGTCTCGGCCTGCGCGTGCAGGTCCTCGGTCATGCTCTGCTGGGTCTCCAGCACCGACAGGCGGTAGGCCGTCTCGGCCTGGGCCACCCGCTCGTTCAGCTCCCGGGCCAGCTCCAGCAGCTCGATGCGGTCGGCGGCGTCGGCCTCCATCTCCTCCAGCCGGTCCGCGACCTGCTGGCGCTTGACGGCGATGGTCTGCCGCGTCCTGTCGGACACGCGCCGGCCAAGCGAGGGAAGGGCGATCCACCAGGCGCCCTTGGTCGCGACGATGGCGATGGGCGCGATGACCACGGCCAGCTCGAACCCGGCCCCGGAATCCCTCAGCTTCAGGGCCAGGTCGACCGTGGGAATCGCGGCGTTGACGGCCGTCAGCGCCAGGCCGGCCCACCGCACGCGCGCCGCGCGCACCCGGTTGTTGCCCGACAGGATCTCGGTCGCCTGCATGACGCACCACAGGGCGTCCAGGGCGCCCACGGTCGGCACCGCCCACCGCCCGAACGGCGGCTCCAGGATGCTGTAGCTGACGGCCACCGACAGCAGGGCCACACCCAAAGTGACGGCCCCCAAAATGCCGAGCACGACCAGGCGGGGGAAAACTTCCGGTGCCAATTCCGCTTGCTCTTCACGCTATTTCTCCTCTCGTACAGGGACGGCGGGGTCAGTGGGCCAGCAGGAAGGCGAGGATGAAGATGAGCGGACTGGCCATGCCGAGCAGGTAGATGAAACGCATGGGGCTTTTCTCCTTGTGAGGGGAAGGGTGTCGAGGTCAGCTGATGGCGGTGCCGGCCAGGCGGCCGACGCGCGGTGGTCCGGCTCCCCTGGACCGCGCACGGCCCCCGCCGAATGCAGGCGGGGGCCGTGCAGGTCAGGCAACCGGCAGACGGTCAGTAGCTGTCCGGGATTTCACCGGCGCGCAGGGTGTCCGCGATGTAGCGGTACTCGGCGGCGTTCTCGCGCGCGCTCGTGGCCGCCCGGGCCGCGCACGTGCGGACGTGCGCGGACTTGGTCGGGTCGGCGGCGGTGCGTTCAGCGGAGGCAGCTGCCGCGTCTGCACGCGGGGCAGCGGTGTTCGCCCAGTAGTCGGCTTCGCATGCACGGTTGATACGGGCGCGAGTAATGCGGTCCATGCGTTCTCCTTGTCGGGTTGTCAGGGGCGGTTTTTCAACCGGTTGAGGTAGGTGTCTTGCAGCCGCTCGAAGGCCGACCACAGCCGCTCCCCTGCGGGGCAGCGGGTGCGGTCGGTGCAGTGGGTGCAGTGGGTGCGGTGCGCCTGGTGGGCGCGGTGCGCTGCCTGGTAGCGCTGGTACAGGCCCTCAGGCACGGGCCGTTCCTTGTGGTGCGAGAGGCGGTGGTGCAGGTCGGCCACGCGATGCCCGGCGTCCCACGCGGCAGCGGCGGCCAGGGCGGCTCCCCTGGACCGCGCACGGCCCCCGCCGAATGCAGGCGAGGGCCGTGCAGGTCAGGCAACCGGCAGACAGTCAGTCGCTGTCGCTGGTGATTCCTCGGCGGCTCTCCCATTCGCGGATGCAGCCCTGCGCGATCTGGCGGTTGACCGGGTCCGCGCTGTGCTCGTGCTGCTCGATCGCGGTGGCCAGCTCGTCATCGGTGAAGTCCGGGACGGTCTTGCTCGGCCAGGCCATGTGTCTCTCCTTTGAACGTGCGGATCCGGGTTGTCCAGCTCAGCGGGTGCTGCGCTGGCGTGTGAGGTAGGTGTCTTGCAGCCGCTCGAAGGCCGACCACAGCCGCTCCCCTGCGGGGCAGCGGGTGTGGTCGGTGCAGTGGGTGCAGTGGGTGCGGTGCGCCTGGTGGGCGCGGTGCGCTGCCTGGTAGCGCTGGTACAGGCCCTCAGGCACGGGCCGTTCCTTGTGGTGCGAGAGGCGGTGGTGCAGGTCGGCCACGCGGTGTCCGGCGTCCCACGCGGCAGCGGCGGCCAGGGCGGCGGCCGCGAGCAGCAGGCGGGTGAGCGGGTGCGCGGGGCCGACGGTGGTGGCGGCCCGGGCGGCGCGGTGCTGCGCTGCCCGGGCCGCTTTTATGAGGTGCGGCATCAGCCGCGGCCGGCGGCGCGGCAGGCGTCGCAGACGCCACCGGGCCAGCCCTCGAACCGGCCGCCGCACTCGGAGCACTGGCCGCCGGCACTCGCGTGCGCCCGGGCCGGGGCGGGCGAGGTGCGGGCCTGGCCGCAGCGGCACTGCCAGAAGCCGCACACCCCGCACGCGTCGTCGTCCTCCTCGTAGATCGCCACCGCCGCCAGACGGGTACGCATCTGCGCCAGCGTGCGCGGGGCGCGGCGGTGGGCGGGGATTACGGCGTCCTGGGCGTGGACGGCGGCCAGGAGGTGGGCGCCGAGCGCGGCGGCCGGGTCGGCGCGGTACGGCCGCACCGGCCGCACGGACCGGCCGGTGCGGCGGGGGCGGTGGGTGCGGTGGGAGTTGATGGCGGCCAGGACCCGGCGGAAGGCGTCCTCCGGCTCGAAGCCGGCCGCGTCGTCCTCCCGGGTGATTTCCTCGGCCGTCTCCGTCACACCCGCCGTAGGAGCGGTGCAGAAGCGTCCCGGGGTGTGGCCGGGGTCTGTGCGGGTGACGTGGGGGCGTGTCATGATCGTGCTGGTCAAAGGGAGTTCCACCCTTCCTGTTGACCGGACAGCCCCGGAGCTCTGACCTTCCGGGGCTGTCGCCTTGTGTGGCCGGCCGGAGGGCCGGCCACCGCCCAAGCGGGCGCGGCCCGGCACCCCACACATCACTCGCGTGGGGTGCCGGACCGTGACGGCTTGGACCAGGCGCCGAGCGGCGCGTCAGTCGAGGGTGAGCCGGACGGCGTCAGCGATCAGGCCGGCCTCCTCGCGCAACTCCCGGGCCCGGGCGTAGAGGGCGGCGCGGTCGGCCGGCTCAGCGTCCGTGGCACTGTCGGCGTGCTCCTCGATCTGGTCGGCCTCGACCGACATCTGAACGGCCTTCCTGCGCAGACTCATCTGTTCCTCAGCTTTCGTTGTCGTTCTCGGGCGGGTGGACTGGCGCAGGCCGTCAGGCGGCCGGTGCGTAGGCGGCGGTGTCCCTGGCGGGACGGATCAGGTAGTCCGACGTCGTCCACACCGTGCCGACCGCGAACGGCTGGCCGTCGGGGCGCAGGGTGTCGCGGACGATGACCGCCCACCGCGCGCTGTCACGGCGCAGCAGCACGGCGGCGTCGGCCGGGTCGGTGATGAGCGCCAGGACCTCGAACCGGCCGTCGGCGTTCTGGTAGATGGCGCCCGGCCGGCGGGGGCCGATCTCGTCCTGAACGCTCGGGCGGATCGGGCGGAATGCGATGCTGTGCACGTGGTCTGTCCTCTCTGGTGGGATGACCGCGACAAGAACCCCCAGGGATGCACCCCTGGGGGTTCGTCGCGTGCGGGCCCCGTGACCGGGGCAGTTTTTCCGGGTGGCTGTCGTACGAGCAGCCACGGACGCCCCAACCAAGGAGACGAGGTGGGGGCGTCCGTGGGCGATCGTCCGAGGTCAGGCGGTACGGGCCAGTTGTTCCCGGGCGATGCTGGTCATCCGTGCGGCGAGCTTGCTCCCGGCATCGCACGGGGCGCCGCTCTTGCAGGGCGTGCAGGAGGCGCGGTGCTCGCGGAAGGCGGTACGGAGCTGGCCGTAGATCGGGGTGGCCGGGGCGGTGGCGATCTGAGTGGTGCGGCGGATCCGCTGTCGCAGCTCGATGACGCGGGCGCAGCGGCCGGCGCGGCAGCGGGGGCAGTCGCTCTGCAGGTGCTCGGCGAGCTGCTCGCGCAGCGGGCGGGTGGCGGCCGGCATCTGGACCGGCGCGGGCGCGGCCTGGGGGCGGGGCTTGCGGATCGGGCGGGTGGTGCGGCGGCTGGCGGCCGTGGTTTCGGCCGCCAGCAGACGCTCGGTCCACTCTTCGGGGGTGATGTCGATGATGATGCGCTGCGCGCTGCCGTTACAGCGCCGGCCGCCGGAGGGCTTGTCACCGAAGTAGCGGCGCTTGGTCTTCTCGACGGGGGCGCCGTCGCGGTGGGGCAGGATCATCGACCGTTTGATGCGGTGCCAGGTGTCACAGTCCGCGCAGACCACGAGGGCCGGCTCGTTCTCACGGAGGCTGAGGTGCTCGGGCCGCATCTGGCTGGCCAGGAGGGGGGCACGTCCGTTGTGACGCATGTTCGTCTCCCTTGCTGTTGCGTTCTCCGCCCGCCGCAGGCCGTCCCCGTGGAGGCGGGCGGTCTGCGACGGTCGGGCAGCGCAACGACTGCGGGTGGCGCAACTGGCTGCTGCTCTCGGGGGACCGCGTCGTACTCGTCACCCCGGCCGGCGTGTAAGCACGGACAGCCAGACGTATGAAGTTGAGGCCCTGCTACCTGCGGTCTTGCAGTCGGTAGATGAGTACATGTGAGAGCTTTACGACATAGCAAAGCTCTGCAAGCTTGGTACCCAACTTGCTTGGCGAGTGAGACCATACCTGACCTGAGTGGCCATCAGTCAAGCCATTGGTACTTAACTTGGTTCACCCGGCCCAAAGTTCGACCGCTTGTGTACCTAACTTCGGATCAGGGGGTAAGGTGCAGCCCATGACGGCACCACAGACCCCCAGCCCGCGGGGAACAGCGAGAGCCATCGCTGACCACCTGCGGGAGCAGATCCGCAGTGGCACGTTCCCTCCGGGAGCAGCACTGCCGACAAGCCGCGAGCTAGCGGAGACATACGGCGTGACCACAAAAACTGTGACTGCCGGCATTGATCTGCTGAAGGTGGAAGGTCTCGTCGTTGGCGAGCGCGGAGGACGTCGACGAGTCCGGTCCGACCGCCCTATCACCTGGAATCTGACTGCTTTCGAGCGTGGAAAGCGCCGCGACTCACGCTCTCTAGACGACTGGTCAGCAGCTATCAAAATGGCCGGTCGGATCCCTGCTCAACACGTAACTGTTGAAACCGGCCAAGCTTCGCAAGAGGTCTCGGAATGGCTGGAAATTACGCCTGGGCAGCTCGTGATCATCCGCACACGCCTACGTACGGTGGACGAACGCCCCTTTCAATTGAGCACGTCTTGGTTTCCGGGAGAAATCGCGGTCGGCACGCTTTTGGAAGAAGAAGGCGACGTTGCCGTACCCGGCGGAATCTTGCGGCATATTGGCCACCCTCAGCTTCACGTACGCGACGAAATCCGCATCCGCATGCCATCACCAGAGGAAACCGACAGCCTCGCGCTTCCTCCCGGGACGCCGGTTGCTGAGCATCTTCGCATCGGTTACGGGCAAAACGGACCAGTAAGGGCTATGCGCACGATCGCGCCCGGGGACCGTCATGTGCTCGTCTACGAAATGGACTTGAACGAATGACAGTTTTCATCCGAAAGGCTGGCAAGTCCGACACCGAGGGCCTTATGGGGCTGCGCCATGAAGCGGCATCATGGCTCCACGCAGCTGGCATCGATCAGTGGAACGACCCACGAACTGCGCGTGTCGCTCTGTCTAAGTGGGAACTGGACATCGCCTCTGGACGTACCTATGTGGTCGAGAGCAGGGACGAGCTGCTGGCAACGGTTACCTTGGCCAAGCCCGATACCGACTTCTGGCGGCCTTCAGATGACCTTGATGATGCAACGTACGTTGCAAAGCTGATCACGTCGAGGAAAGCAGCGGGGAAATCCCTCGGTGGTCGGCTGCTTGACTGGGCGGGAAGCCAGGCCCGGGCTAGGGGGCAGTCATGGTTGCGCCTAGATTGCTGGCGTACGAACGGTGCTCTGCAAGAGTTCTACCTTCGGGAAGGCTTCGTGCACGTCCGAACGGAAGCTCCTGATCACCGTCTGTCTGGGTGGTTGGCCCAGCGCCCCGCCGGGATGGTGCGGTATCCAGAAGCACAGCTACAAGAGAAGAACATGACGCACGTCTAGAACAGCGAAGCGGCCCCTGTCACCACAACAGGAGCCGCTTCCAAGTCGACTCACTGCCCTTCCGAAGCTTCGAGTCGTGTCCGGTGAGGTGACCTCGCCGGGGGTGATGCCCGTGGACCCTCGGGTCCGCGCAGTCACCTCTACCCAGAGTATGCGCAACTGATTGCGCAACACCACTACTCCGGGCCACCTGCTAGGTCACACCTGCCGGATACGGCTCCCCTACCTGGGGAGATGTACCTCTTGCACAGCCAGCACTACCCACGCCAGTCTGCAACCCTGCCTGCATCGACTACCGGAAGCGGTCCGCTGGACCACCCCGTGCAGCCGTGCGACTTCGACAACGCCGTCTTCGTACCGGCCGATGAGCCGGAGGAGAAGGACGGCATCACCGTCTCTCGCACGGATCTGAATCTGTGCGCCCCGGAGCCGCTGCGCCTGGTGGTGCTCATGCACTGGCGCTCGCGCGAGCAGGACGGGCAGCCGCGCAGCGCGGAAGCCGTCTGGGCCGCGATTTCCGAGGTGGGCATGCACGGCGACGACGGTGAGCCGGTCCGTCTGGACGATGTGCGTCGGGCCGCGGCTTTCCTTCTTCGCGAGGGCCTCGTCACGGCTGCCGCGGGGGATGAGTTGTGACTGTCGAGCAGATCAACGAAACGGGCACGATCACCCATCGCGGGCCGGTCGCGGGTGTCCAGGTGCACGCGCACATGGAATTCGGCCCCTACGCACTGACAGTTCCGCTGGACACCAAGGTGGTCATCCAGCTCATGTTCATGTTCGCGGAGCAGACGCGTCAGGGGCCTGGGACGGGTCCGCTCCGCGTGACGCCGTTGACAGTGCTGGAGCGCCTGCGCGAGCTAGGTGTCGTCTCGGGCAACGGATCGCGGCTCGTGGGCCGGGACGCCGTGTACGAGTCATTCGCTCGTCTCCAGGAGAAGGGCTATATCCGCCGTCTGGACGAGCGGGACGCGGCCGGACGCCGCACGAAGGTGGCCTACGAGTTTTATGACTGGCCGTCCTGGAACCCTGACGCGACGCGGACCGAGAGTACCGACCTGGCACTGTTTCCGCAGGTCAAGTCCACTTCCGGCATTGCCGGATCTGGCATTGCCGGAAGTGAAGTCGCCCAAAAGGGTGCAAAATATCGATCTCCGCAGGTCAAGTCCACTTCCGGCATTGCCGGATCTGGCATTGCCGGATCCGGCAATGCCGACAGCACGTTTCCGCAGGTCACATCCACTTCCGGCAATGCCGGACACCCCCCACAC
>NZ_JASTLB010000002.1 GCF_030499535.1 Streptomyces sp. TG1A-8 | reverse complement strand
GGTTTCCTTGGGGATGCTCGCTGATCCATGCGAGACCCCCGATGTCGAGCTGGTGGCGGGCGCGGGTGACGGCGACGTAAGCCAGGCGGGCTTCGCTTGGCATGATGCGTCCGGGGCGGCCAAGTTCGTCTTCTTCGGGGGGAGTGAAGTCCTCGCCGATGCGAACAGCGGGCCATTCTCTGCCTTTGGCCTTGTGGACGGTGGAGACGGTGACGTCGGCAGTGTCTTCGGAGCCGAGCTGGTCGACGGCCTTGAGGACGGCTTCGGTGCCAAGTTCGTCGACCAGTTCCACCCAGGGCAGGAGATCGGCACCGGCGGGATCGTTCTCGGCGTAGTCCTGTACTTCGCCCCAGCTTTGGAAGAGGTAGAGCTCGGGGTGGCGGGTGCCGCGTCCGTTCTTGAGGTCTTGGGCCGCTACGGCAAGGCTGCGCAAGGCGCTCCCCCCTCCGGCCATGGCGACGCGGCGGCCGGCTTCCATTTGGTGCAGGACTTCGGCCATGGCGCCGCCGTTAGTGCGGCACAGGACGGCGTCGGGGTTCTCGACTTTTTCCAGCCTGGTGGGTGTGGCGGGATGGCCGGTCAGGCGCAAGGTCGAGCGTGTGATAGGCAGCCATCTGTTGGCTTCGGATGCGAGGGCGGGGCCGAAGCGGAAGGACTGGGTGAGGGTGAGGTGGGCTCCGTCGTAGTCGGTCATGATGTCGCGAGCGCCTCGCCATGTGTAGATCTGTTGTGCGCTGTCCCCCACTAGGACGATCTGGGCGTGGGCGCGCTGAAGTTTAAGGACGTACTCGAGTGCCGGATTGGTGTCCTGAGCTTCGTCGAGCAGGATGTAGTCGGTGTGGATCCGGGGGTCGGTGAGCTGCCAGACCTTCAGGTAGTGGTCATGTTCCACTTTGAGCTTGGTTCCAGCGGGGTCCTTGACGTCGTTCCAGGCGCGTTGGGCGTAGGGCAGGACGGTGGCGGCGAGTACCCGGTGGATGTCCGGGGCTTCGGCACCGCGTTGCAGGGGGACGTGCTTGGCGTCGAGGTCTTTGTCGGCTGACTGGCAAAAGCGCAGGACCGTCTGCTTGGCGATGTAGGCCAGGCTGGTGTGTTCGAAGACCCTGTCGTTGACGGTGAGTTTCTGGCGGAGGCCGAGTAGTTCGGCAGTTTTCCAGGCTGGGACGCGGGCGCCGCCGAAACGGTGGCGGTAGCGGTGGCCGAGGGCGGCGTAGGCGAGGCCGTGGCCGGTGCTGCATTTGACGCGGGTGGGGAAGCGGCGTGCGGCTGCTTCTTTGATGGCCCGGTTGAAGGCAACGTAGAGGCCGCGGCGGGACAGGTCGGATGCTGCGACCAGCTCGAGGGTGGAGGTCTTTCCTGTGCCGGCGCCGGCTTGGAGGACGAGGTCTCTGCCTGATGCGAAGGCGGTGACCGCGGCTTGCTGCTCGTCCGTGGGAGTCAACGAGGGCACTGTGCGCACTCTCCATTCGAAATTTTCCGCAGCTTGCTGACGCGCCGCGGAGCTGCTCGAAGCGTGACAGACAGCACTGACAGAGGTCCACCGGCAATTGAGACAAGCTGACAAAGGCCGAACGCATGAGCAAATTTGGGAAGGCCTCGCGTATCTCATCACTCGAATGGCTGCTTGAGTTGCAGGAGCAGGCCTTATAAAAGATGCTTTGTGTCTGAACGTTTCCACCGGGACAGCTCACCGGTAGACAAAGGTATGCAGCCCAGCTTCGGTACCTTTCGCACAATGCGGGTTCATCAGTCGAGTCCGTCAACACTCCTAAGGCGCGACGCCATAGCTCAATGCCGCTACTGCGGCGAACGGATGGAATATTTCGACCGCTATGATCACGGCCGTATTCCCATGGTCCCCAAAGCTCTTCCCTCTGACCGGTTTCCGGTACAAATGCGCTGGCATATCCTGCGAGGTATCGCCCTGCCGGGCGATGGAGGGGAGAGCTACTGTTATGTGCCGCATCCCGCTTTCTGCGCAGCAGTCGAACACCCGGAAAGCAGTCGCGAGCTGACCGAAGTGCGCGCCCTGTTCCGGCTACGGTTCGAAAAACGTATCAAACAGGGCTTCATTCCGGTTCTACGTCCCTCGGATGAAGACGAGGTCGCCGAGCAGCACGTGGAGCCGGTGGAGGGGCTGCGCCATGTCATCGCCTATGCCAGTGCCCTGTGGCTGGCGCCTGGGAAGGTCGAGGACATCCAGTGCGTGGCGCGCGCGTGGAGGACGGGTGAGAGATGTTTGAATGCCGTGTCACACGACGAAGGCGAATGGACAGAAATCGAGATCCCATATACGCCAGGCCGTGCGGGGCAGGAAGTGCTGTGGGCCGGTTCAACCATGTGGGTCTATGCTCTCCACACACTTTACCCCGACGAATTCCGGCGGTGGATGCATCAGCATTGTACCCAGCACACAGGGGGAACCAGCAAGGACGATGCACTGCCACCCCAGTGGGTCCGCTTCCGCCCACTGGTACACGACGATTTCATTTTGCGAGAACGGCCAGCCCAGGTCGAACTACCATCACTGGCCAACATCGGCATTGCCAGGCTCGCCCTCGAACCGGAACGCACCGAGTGCGCGACACCGGACTGCCACAACGGCAGCGTTGCCAAAGTACTGGAAGGCTGGCTCTGCTATAAATGTGAACGCGCCCGGAAACACCGCGAGCGCGTTCACAGACAATGGGTCAAGCCAGACAACTGACCCTGGCCGCCGCAGCACAGCACATCCCTACAGGTCGAACTTCAGGTGTTCGACGTCGGTGAACTCCACCTCCAGGCCGTGGGCACGGCGGCCGCCGTCGCGGAAGTACATCTCGCCCAGGCCCTCGGCGGCGATGGCGCGCAGCTGCTGCTCGCTGGCGCCGGCGTCCTGGGCGTCGAACAGGCGGGCCGCGTGCTGCGGGGGCAGGGCGATGGTGAGATGACGGATGCGGGCGTCGTCGCTGGTGCCGGGTGCGGCGGTGAAGCCGAAGCGGGCGCGGGTGTCGACCACCAGGCCGGTGCTGGTGGCCGCCTGGCGCCGGGCTTGCTCGCGGATGCGGGGCTGCCAGCGGGCGCGGACGGCGTCGGCCAGGCGGGCGGCGAGGTCGGCGCGGGGCCGGCGGATCTGGTCCTTCACATAGCGCTCGACAGTGCGCTGGGAGACGCCGAGTGCGTCGGCGACCGCGCGGGTGCCCTTGAGCTGCTTGACCAGGTAGCGCATCTGCGCGCCGGCCGACTTCGGGATGGGGCGGGTGAACGCCTGCTGCACGGCGCGGTCCAGGCCGTCGGAGACGGAAGCCATCAGTGGGGTGGTCCTTGAAGATCGGCTGTAGGGGGCTGTAAGGGCCAATCACCCGGCTCGGCGAGGGAATTGACGCCGGACCGGGTGACCGACCGCCAGAGGGGCGCTCAGGGGCGTTGTCGGGTTATTGGTTGGGCAAGTCGACGAACCGGTGGTACTCAGGCTCGAAGCGCACGGTTACGTTGCCGGTGTCCTGCCAGCCGTGGACGGCGATGAGGTCGACTTCGCCGCGTCGTTGCGGAACGGTCCCGTGACGGTCGGGGCGGTGCAGGATCATCGCGGTCTGTGCTTCCTTCACGGGGGTCTCCAGCGGATTCACGTCGGAGAGCGCGGGTGGATCAGTCTCAGGGGTGTCCTCTTGCGGCATCAGATGGGCCGTCACCAGGACGGCGATGTCGCGTTTGAGGGCGAGCTGTTCCAGCGCGGCGAACGTTGCCCCTTCGGAGGGTTCGCCGTAAGCGGCCTGGCTGTACCCGTCCACGACGACGAGGGCAAGCTGCGGATGGGCGGCCAACTGCTCCATCAGATTCTCGAAGGGCCACTTTCCGGTTTTCAGCGCACGGCTCCACATCAGCAGCCGGGACCGCTCCATCGCCTCACGAGCGCGTTCGATGCGTGCGCGGCGCCCCTTATCGATCGAAAGCGGGCGGTCGATATTCACCGACGTGACGGCGGCAACCAGGTTACCCATGATCGTGTCGGTGCCGCTCTCGAAGCTAGCGAACGCGACACGGTGGCCGATCTCGTCGTTGTGGCGGGCCACGCCCAGGGCAAACGCCGTCGTGCCTGAGGATGAGCGTGCCGCGACGACCGTGACCCGCCCTCGCGGAAGCGGACCGGCTAAGGCATCGAAGTCGGACAACCCTGTCACGATTTCAGCAGAGCGCACGCGGTTCTTCATGTCTTCTCCATTTCGGAATCGGAGTGAGTGATTGGCGGCTGAATGGCGAAAATCGCTCACGCGGCCCGTCGGACGGCGATCACCCTCCCGGAGCACCCGCAGGGCTGGGACAAGAAAATCATCAGCGAGAGACACATTCGGGCGCTTTACGAGATGTGTAGGTTCTCGCCGTTCGTGTCGGATGCCAGGCTCATGCCTGCAGCTTCGTCCGCAGTCTCACGACGTGTCGGCCGTTGGAGTCTCACGCCAGTGTCGTCTGCTCGACCGCCCGCGCTGGGCGGCTTGGGCCGTCCCTCCCCTGACCTGGGCGGTCTCACGGCTGGTGTCGCATCCGACAGCGATCCGACATCGACCGTGAGATTCCGACACGGGAAATGAGATCCCACAAGGCGTGTAGGTTCTCGCTGCTCGTGTCCTACAGCGATGCCGTGACCTGCGGCTTCTCGCGGTGTCTCACGCTGTGTCCAGCCGCTCATTCTCACGGCCGTGTCCAAATCCTCGGGATCGTTCGTCGAGGGCAGGTCGCTGACCTGCGCAGTCTCGGCCAAGGCCGTCGAGTGGCCACGGTTCGTGGGAATAGGACACGGAAGGTGGGAACCTACAAGGCGGTCTATCAGGTCTGCGCCATGTCCACGAACCGGGAGTAGTGCCCCTGGAAGGCGACCGAGATCGTGGCGGTGGGCCCGTTGCGGTGCTTGCCGACGATGAGTTCGGCCTCGCCCGCGCGGGGTGATTCCTTCTCGTAGGCGTCCTCGCGGTGCAGCAGGATCACCATGTCGGCGTCGTTCTCGATCGCGCCGGACTCGCGCAGGTCGGAGACCTGTGGGCGCTTGTCCTGGCGCATCTCGGAGCCGCGGTTGAGCTGGGAGAGGGCGATCACCGGTACGCGCAGGTCCTTGGCCAGCAGCTTCAGCCCCCGGGAGATCGCGGCGACGTCCTCCTGCCGGGAGGAACCCCGGCGGCCGGCGGGGGTGATGAGCTGGAGGTAGTCCACCACCACCAGGTCGAGGCCGTCGCGGGCGGCGATGCGGCGGGTGCGGGTGCGGATGTCGGCCAGGGTCAGGCCGGGGGAGTCGTCCACGTGCAGCCGGGACTCGCCGATGGCGGGCAGGCGCCGGCCGATGCGTACCCAGTCGTCGTCGGTGACCGTGCCGCCGCGCAGATGGTGCAGCGCCACGCGGGCCTCCGCGGACAGCACGCGCATGCCGATCTCGTCCTCGCTCATCTCCAGCGAGAACAGCGCGACACCCAGGCCGTGTTCGATGGCGGCGGCGCGGGCGAAGTCGAGGGCGACGGTGGACTTGCCCATGGCCGGGCGCCCGGCCAGCACGATGAGCTGGCCGGGCTGGAAGCCCTTGGTCAGGGAGTCCAGGTCGGTGAAGCCGGTCGGCACGCCGGTGATCTCGCCCTCGTCGCGGGCACCGACGCTGTCCACGACGCGTTCCACGATCGCGGCCAGGGCGCTGCCCGGCTCGCCGGCCGTACGTTCCTCGGTGACCGCGTACATCTCCGCCTGGGCGGTGTTCACGATCTCCTCCAGCTCGCCCTCGCCCGCGTAGCCGAGCTGCGCGATGCGCGTGCCGGCCTCCGTCAGGCGGCGCAGCACCGCGCGCTCACGGACGATCTCGGCGTAGAACGCGGCGTTCGCCGCCGTCGGCACGGCCTGCACGAGGGTGTGCAGGTAGGCGGCCCCGCCGACCTTGTTGATCTCACCGCGCTTGGTCAGCGCCGCCGCGACCGTGATCGGGTCGGCGGGCTCCCCGGCCGCGTACACGTCCATGATCGTGGCGTAGATCGTCTCGTGGGCGGGCTTGTAGAAGTCCCGGCCCTTGAGGATCTCGGACACCTCGCCGATGGCGTCCTTCGACAGCAACATGCCGCCCAGCACCGACTGCTCGGACTCCAGGTCGTGCGGCGGGACCCGCTCGAAGCCGGTGGGAGGTTCGTGCTGCTGGGGGATGTCGGCGGGGGTGGTTACGGTGGTGTTCACGGAATTTCCTTCGGGGTCCGTCGCGCCCGGGGCAGGGAGGTCAAACCAGGCCCCGGGCGCACGCGTTCACACAGGTCAGTCAGAGGTTCGGGCGGTCCGTGCCGCGCCGCTTGCTGTGCAGCAGGTCGATCAGTGCCGCCGTGTCCACCCGCGAGGCGCCCTCGCGCCTGGGCCGCGACTCAAGGGCGCACTCCGGGCAGTCGTCGGCGGGGAACGCGCCCCCGCCGTGGCCGGGCTTGCGGCACACGTCGGCGGACTGCTCACGGCGCGGACGCGGCTTGACCCGGTCGTAGAGCCGCAGGTCATCGACCCATCCCGGCAGGCACTTCGTCCACGAGACCGCGCCGCCGGTGTTCTTGAAGATCTCGGCTTCCAGCAGCGCCAGGTGCTCGTCGTCCAGCCCGGTCAGCGCCGGCCAGCCCTGCGCCCGCATCGCCCGCAGCAGCCGCGGCGCGCACTTCCGCGCGGTGGCGGCACCTGCCTGCCAGCGCTTCATCTGCTGCAAGAAGCGCTCAGCGGCAGCGGTCTCCTCCGTGGGTGAAGTCGCCCGCCTCCTCCCGCTGTGACGGGAGCGACCGCGCGGGGTCAGTGAGGGGGTTGGGGGAGGAGGAATCCTCCTCCTCCGGGGGGTGTGGGGGGTGAACTCCATTGGTACCACGTGGTTTGACCTGCGGTTTTGCACCATCGACCACATGTGGTGATTGACCACGTGTGGTCATTGGTGGCATGTGGCCTGAGCTGGGCTTTTCTCCATCGACCACATGTGGTGATTGACCACGTGTGGTCATTGGTGGCATGTGGCCTGAGCTGCGGTAATCGTTAGGGGCGGGAATCCAGGATCCGGACTCGGGTTGGTCGGTCCGGCGCTGTGAGACGACGTACTGGATGCCGACGGCCTTACCGCCCTCGCCCCGGAGTCGGTGGGTCTGTACGTAGCCGGCCTCGCGCAACAGGCCCAGCTCCCGGCGCACAACATTCGCGCCGATCGGCTTCCCGTTCGCACCCTTCCAGCCGAGCTGCTCCAGCCATGCCACGAGGAACGGGACATCAAAGGTCTGGTTGGGCGGCAGGAACCACAGCGCTTGAGCGAAGGCGATGGTGAGCGGTTGCCAGCCGTGCCCGAAGAACGTCTCTTCGGTGATCGTGACGTGCGGGGCGAACTCCGACTTTTTGGTGTAAGTTGCACGGACTTCAAGGTCCGCCGAACCGTCCTTCTCCGGACGTGGAGTGTCTTGCTGGTAACGCAACGGTGGTGCATCTCCCCAGGTAGGGGAGCCGTGACCGGCAGGTGCGACCTAGAGGAATCCCAGAGCAGTGGTGTTGCGCAATCAGTTGCGCATACCCTGGGTATAGGTGACTGCGCGGACCCGAGGGTCCACGGGCATCACCCCCGGCGAGGTCACCTCACCGGACACGACTCGGAGCTTGTCAGGCGCGTGAGTCGGACTTGGAAGGGGCCCCATTGTGGTGATGGGGCCCCTTCGCCGTTACTGAGATATACGTTCTCCACCAGGGCTAGACGTCAACGTTGCATTCTTTCGCAACGGCAGGCTTGGGAGGCCCTGGTCCATGCACGCGCCGCGCGCCTGGACCAGGTACGCGAGGGAAATCCCAAGCTCGCCGTACAGGGCAACCGGATCGTTGGCGTCCTCCAGTGCTTGTGCTCGAACGGCCGCGTTGGCGGCGCGCTCGAGTTCCCGGGTGGCCGCCGGAGGGAGGGCCCCCGTGCGGCAGTGAGCGCGGAACGCTTGAACGATGTCGCCGAGTCCCGCGCTGGCAGCGACGGGGCCGGGGCCGGCCGGGGCCGTTGAAGTCGTGAGCCAACCGTCATCGCCGAGTGCCGACAGCAGCTCGGTGACGATCTCGGCGGCAGAGAGACGCATCCACTGATCCTTTCAAAGGGAGCTTGGCGGGTCTCGGCGTAAAGCCGAGGCCCGCCAAGCCGTTAGGCCAGGGGGACGGAGTACCGGAGCTTCCAGCCGTCCGACAGAACGTGCTGAGTGACCTCGATGACACGTCCATCCTCGGTGCGGCCGACGTGATCGATCGCCAGGACCGAGGCGCCGGACGGCAGACCGAATGCGGTCGCCTCATCGGCCGTGGCTGAGCGCAGGGCCACGTCCTCGGTAGCCTCGGCTCCCTGGTCGAACCCAGCCTCTCGCATTCGGCTGATGATGCCGCCCACGCCGGTGTCGATCTGGTCGACACCGGCGGCCTCGGCTACGTCCACGGGGAGGTACGTCGTGGCGAGTTGAATGAGGCGGTCGCCGTCGTACATCTTGCGGGCGCGGACGACGACTTCGCCTTCGCTGCCCAGGAGTTCGGCGACGTCAGCGGGTGCAGCCTCACGCCGAACCTCGACCTCGGACCGAGGCGTTCCGCCGCTGCGACGGAGCTCGGCGTCGTAGGCGCCGTGCGCGCCGTTCTCCTCACGCTGCGCGGTGCGGTACCGGTTGCGTGCGTCCCGGAGGATGACACCATCGGTGCCGATTGTGTTGCTAGCCATGCGAACTGCTCCTTGGTTGGGTGCGTTTTCTGGTGCCCGCGCGTGAGCGGGCTACGAGCCGATGACCCACTCGTAGGCCAGCCGCCACTTCGTACGCGGCATGACGTGCAAGCAGATTTCGACGATCCGGCCCTCGGCGGTCATGCCCTGGTGTGTGATCTCCAGGACTGCCTGGTCGGCTGGAATACCAAGCCCTGCGGCCTCCGTCTCAGAGGGGGCGCGGACCTCGATTTCCTCACGCAGGCGGACCTGTGTGTAGCCAGCCTCAGCCAGCCGGGACTTGCTGCCTCCGGGGCCGGTGTTCTGTCCCTCCAGTTGTGGACACTGGTCAGCAATGTCCGGAGGAAACCAGGAGGTGGCAAGCTGCACCACCTCGCTGACGTCATCGTTGTCGGGTCGTCCGACGGGCATTACGCGCTCACGTTTGAGGGCCTTCGTCGCGTGATGCAGCCCGAGCAGGTCCGCTACCCGCTTCGGTGGCCGCTCGCGGGCAATCACCGTGGGTAGCGGCTTGTAGACGAGACCTAGCCTGCGAATTTCCGCATCGAACGCCCCGACTGCGCCGCCCTCAGATCGTGCGGTCGGAAGGTACCGGCTGGTGCTATCCCGTAGCACCTTGCCCAGCACGAGGCTGACGTACGTGCCTTTCCCGCGACGTGAGAACACGAGGCCCTGGTCTTCCAGCAGGCCATAGACATCACGGGCCGTCTGGTAGGCGATGCCTTCTGAAGCCTGCAACTCAGGGACGCTCGGCAGGGCTGAACCGGGCGGATGCACGCCTCTTTCAATCTTCGCCGCGATGCTCGCGGCGATGCGTGGCACCTTTCCGGGCTCCCTTTTAGCCATGGCTATCGCCTCCACTCGTGATCTCCGTGTGGGATCTCTCCCTCCGATCGATGCGTCCCAGCATGACATGTCTAGTTGTCTTCCGAAAGTTGGGATCGAGATCGTCTTGGTCTGTGTCATGAAAACGCAGGTCAGAGGCCTTCTGTCTCGAAGCTTAACTAGACAGGTTGACAGGCGAGGAGTTGGGTGCGTTAATCGAACCGCGCACTCACCTAACTAGTTAAGTAAGGGGGTGGGTGCATGGAGCACAGCCATGCCTTGCTCGGGCGCGGGTGATGGCCCCTCACGAGGGGAACGACCGCGGACCGCTCGCTCAGGCGCTCTTGCTGCGAGCTGCTGTTTGACAACTCCACAGTGCATCCATCACAGCTACGACGGCCGTGAGTACGCCGGCCGAGGTGGTGGAGACCCGTCGTGAGGCGCCATTACCCCTGGTGGTGGCAGTCGGCACGCACGTGGATCCGTCGGGCGCCCATACGGGCGGTGTGGAGGAGTAAGACCCTCCACGCGCTCATTACTGACGGGGAGTGCGGAGGGCAGGCACCCTCACGACGCTAAAGAACGACGCGGCAGACCTTGATCGCAGATGACCCGCCTGGACGGATCTCCCCGGGCGGTGAGCGGTCCGCGTCTATATGAGATCCGGCGCCCGGTACGGGTCGCGCAACCTTGCAGCCTGTGCTGCCCGCCGCCGACCGCGCCCCCTGCGGGCACGGTGGCCGGCGGAGTGCGCAGGACGCACTGCTCCGTCATGGTGCGGGGCCCGCACGCGACGAACCCTCAGGGGCGCATCCCTGGGGGTTCTTGTCGCGGTCATCCCAGCAGAGAGGACAGACCACGTGCACAGCATCGCATTCCGCCCGATCCGCCCGAGCGTTCAGGACGAGATCGGCCCCCGCCGGCCGGGCGCCATCTACCAGAACAGCGACGGCCGGTTTGAGGTCCTGGCGCTCATCACCGACCCGGTCGACGCTGCCGTGCTGCTGCGCCGTGACGGCGCGCGGTGGGCGGTCATCGTCCGCGACACCTTGCGCCCGGACGGCCAGCCGTTCGCGGTCGGCACGGTGTGGACGACGTCGGACTATCTGATCCGTCCCGCCAGGGACACCGCCGCTTACGCACCGGCCGCCTGACGGCCTGCGCCAGTCCACCCGCCGTCACGACTCGTGAACAAAGCCAACCCGCCCGAGAACGACAACGAAAGCTGAGGAACAGATGAGTCTGCGCAGGAGGGCCATTCAGATGTCGGTCGAGGCCGACCAGATCGAGGAGCACGCCGACAGCGCCACGGAGGCCGAGCCGGCCGACCGCGCCGCCCTCTACGCCCGGGCCCGGGAGTTACGCGAGGAGGCCGGCCTGATCGCCGACGCCGTCCGGCTCACCCTCGACTGACGCGCCGCTCGGCGCCTGGTCCAAGCCGTCACGGTCCGGCACCCCACGCGAGTGATGTGTGGGGTGCCGGGCCGCGCCCGCTTGGGCGGTGGCCGGCCCTCCGGCCGGCCACACAAGGCGACAGCCCCGGAAGGTCAGTTCCGGGGCTGTCCGGTCAACAGGAAGGGTGGAACTCCCTTTGACCAGCACGATCATGACACGCCCCCACGTCACCCGCACAGACCCCGGCCACACCCCGGGACGCTTCTGCACCGTTCCTACGGCGGGCGTGGCGGAGACGGCCGAGGAGATCGGCCGGGAGGACGACGCGGCCGGCTTCGAGCCGGAGGACGCCTTCCGCCGGGTCCTGGCCGCCATCAACTCCCACCGCACCGGCCGGTCCGCGCGGCCGGTCCGGCCGCACCGCGCCGACCCGGCCGCCGCGCTCGGCGCCCACCTCCTGGCCGCCGTCCACACCCAGGACGCCGTAATCCCCGCCCACCGCCGCGCACCGCGCACGCTGGCGCAGATGCGTACCCGTCTGGCGGCGGTGGCGATCTACGAGGAGGACGACGACGCGTGCGGGGTGTGCGGCTTCTGGCAGTGCCGCTGCGGCCAGGCCCGCACCTCGCCCGCCCCGGCCCGGGCGCACGCGAGTGCCGGCGGCCAGTGCTCCGAGTGCGGCGGCCGGTTCGAGGGCTGGCCCGGTGGCGTCTGCGACGCCTGCCGCGCCGCCGGCCGCGGCTGATGCCGCACCTCATAAAAGCGGCCCGGGCAGCGCAGCACCGCGCCGCCCGGGCCGCCACCACCGTCGGCCCCGCGCACCCGCTCACCCGCCTGCTGCTCGCGGCCGCCGCCCTGGCCGCCGCCGCCGCGTGGGACGCCGGACACCGCGTGGCCGACCTGCACCACCGCCTTGCGCACCACAAGGAACGGCCCGTGCCCGACGGCCTGTACCAGCGCTACCAGGCAGCGCACCGCGCCCACCAGGCGCACCGCACCCACTGCACCCACTGCACCGACCACGCCCGCTGCCCCGCAGGGGAGCGGCTGTGGTCGGCCTTCGAGCGGCTGCAAGACACCTACCTCACACGCCAGCGCAGCACCCGCTGAGCTGGACAACCCGGATCCGCACGTTCAAAGGAGAGACACATGGCCTGGCCGAGCAAGACCGTCCCGGACTTCACCGATGACGAGCTGGCCACCGCGATCGAGCAGCACGAGCACAGCGCGGACCCGGTCAACCGCCAGATCGCGCAGGGCTGCATCCGCGAATGGGAGAGCCGCCGAGGAATCACCAGCGACAGCGACTGACTGTCTGCCGGTTGCCTGACCTGCACGGCCCTCGCCTGCATTCGGCGGGGGCCGTGCGCGGTCCAGGGGAGCCGCCCTGGCCGCCGCCGCCGCGTGGGACGCCGGATACCGCGTGGCCGACCTGCACCACCGCCTCTCGCACCACAAGGAACGGCCCGTGCCTGAGGGCCTGTACCAGCGCTACCAGGCAGCGCACCGCGCCCACCAGGCGCACCGCACCCACTGCACCCACTGCACCGACCACGCCCGCTGCCCCGCAGGGGAGCGGCTGTGGTCGGCCTTCGAGCGGCTGCAAGACGCCTACCTCAACCGGTTGAAAAACCGCCCCTGACAACCCGACAAGGAGAACGCATGGACCGCATTACTCGCGCCCGTATGAACCGTGCATGTGAAGCCGATTACTGGGCGAACACCGCTGCCCCGCGTGCAGACGCGGCAGCTGCCTCCGCTGAACGCACCGCCGCCGACCCGACCAAGTCCGCGCACGTCCGCACGTGCGCGGCCCGGGCGGCCACGAGCGCGCGCGAGAACGCCGCCGAGTACCGCTACATCGCGGACACCCTGCGCGCCGGTGAAATCCCGGACGGCTACTGACCGTCTGCCGGTTGCCTGACCTGCACGGCCCCCGCCTCCAGCCGGCGGGGGCCGTGCGCGGTCCAGGGGAGCCGGACAGCCCCCGTTTCGGTCCCATCGGCCGCTGTTTCGGGAACGCCTCGCCGCGTTTCGGGAGCGGCCCCCCTCGTTTCGCCCGCACCCTGAACGCCCTTCTCTGGAGGCTTCCGTGACGATCACTGAGACGCCGCAGACGGCGGCTCTTAACGCCCCCGCTTCGCGCCCACCGACCGCTGTTTCGGACGCAGCCGCACCCGTTTCGGGAACGCGGGGAAGCGTTTCGGGAACAGTGAAGCGGAAGCCGATCAAGCCCGGGCGTGACCGGCTGATGACCGCGCTGTCGGCGGCCGCCGCTCTCGGCGGCACGCTCGTCGGGGTCATCGGTTTCGCGATGTCCTACAGCACCCTCGCCAAGGTGGCTCTGGCCTGGGGGTTCAGCAAGGATCTGGCGCCCTGGTTCCCGGTCGGTGTGGATGCGTCGATCATCGCGTTCCTCGCGCTGGACCTGTACCTGATCCGCAAGGACACCCCGTGGCCGCTGCTGCGCATGGCCGCGCACGGCATGACAGCCGCCACCGTGTGGTTCAACGCCAGCTCGCAAGGCCACATCGGCGACGACCCGGTCAAGGCTGCCAGCCACGGTGTCATGCCGGTGCTGTTCGTGATCGGTGTGGAGGCCGCCCGCCGCCTGATCATCCAAAAGGCCAGGCTGGAGGCCGGTACAGCGGTCGACCGGATCCCGCTGCACCGCTGGATCCTCGCCCCCCTGGACACTCCGCGCTTTTACCGCCGGATGCGGCTGTACGCGGTCGCCTCCTACGAGGAGATGGTCCGGCGTCAGCAGGACCTCATCGCCTATGAGCAGTGGCTCAAGCGCAAGTACAAGGGCGATCTGTCCAAGGCGACCGACGATGAGCGGCTGCCGATGACGATGGCCCCGTACGGCTACACCGTCACTGAGGCGCTCGCGCTGCCTGAGCAGCAGGAACGCGAGGCACAGGCACGGGCGGAGGAAGCCGAGCGCCGGCGCCTGGACGCCGAGACACGCCAGGAACTGGCGCGGAAGAAAGCCGAGGCCGAGCGCCTGGAAGCGGAGGGCAAGCTCGAAGCACTCCGCGCCCGGGTGGAAGGCGAGACGGGCCAGGCCCGCGCCCATGCTCGCGCCCAGGTCAGCGCCGCAGAGCGGGCCGCCGCTCTGGAGCAGGAGGCTCTGGACAACGCGTTGGTCGCCGAAGCCCGCGCCCGTGAGACGCAGGCGGAGCGCAAGGAGGCCCAGGAGCGCCAGGCGAAGGCCGATGCGGACCTGCGCGCGGCGGAGCTGGAGCGCCAGGCGGCCCAAAAGCGGAAGGAAGCGGCGGAGGCCGACCGGGTCGCCGCGGCGGAGGCTCAGGCGATCGAGACTCAGACCATCGCCGAAGCCCGCAGGGCCGCTGCCGAAGCGGATCGGGTCGCTGCCGAAATCGAGAAAACTGCCGCCGAAGCCCGCCGCGCTGCCGCCGAAGCCGACCGCAAGAAGGAGGAGGAAGAGAGCCGCAAGAAGGTCGCTCTCGCCGACGCGGCGCACGCCGAGAAGAAGGCTGCCGAAGCCAAGCTGGCCGCTGCCGAAACGCGGCGCGCTGCTGCCGAAATCGAGCGGCGCGCGGTCGAAGCCGAGGATGTCGCCAAGCTCAAGCCGCGCGAGCGAGCGGTCCGCCGCGTCGCCCGGATGATCCTCGCCGTCGGCGGTGCAGCCGAGCGGCTGCCGCTCGCCGACATTCAGCACGAGCTGGAGGTCGCCTCGCCGAGCACCGCGTCTGAGTACCGCCAGGAGGCGGCCGACCTGCTCGCCTCCGGCTACCGGCCCTGACCCGATCACCGTCCGGCACACACCAGTGAGGGCCAGCCCGCGGCAATCGGGCTGGCCCTTCGCTGCGACTGCCGGAAAGCAGTCCCAGTCCCACAAGTACACCAGGAGGGAACCCCCGCCGTGAACAGCAACGACCCGAACTACTCTCCTCTGCGCGATGTCGCGCAGAGCCCGGAGGCAACCGCCCGGTACCTGGCCGACGTTCAGCGGGTCCTGCTGGACATCGGCAAGAACCTGGAGACCCTCGCCCTGGAGATCCGCGTGCACTGCCGCGACACCCACGTCGAGGGCGACCGGTTCTACGACGCCTGGCTGCGCGCCCAGCCCGTGGAACGGGCCCTGAAGAACGTGCTGAAGAACGTCGAGGCCGTCACCAAAGGCCTGGAAAAGAGCGCATACAAGCGCCGCGCCCACGATGAGGCGGTCGCAAATACCGCCCGAAAGCGAAAAGAAAAGGAGCTGGAAAAGAAACTGAAGAACCGCCCGCCGCTCCAGGCTGCATCCCAGAACCAGCCGAAGGGGGTTCCCGGCGGGCCGAATCCGGGTTACAGTGGTCCTGGATCGATTTACGACCTCGGCAGGGAGCGCTCGGCGTGACTCGCCCGCTCCTGAAATCCGAACTCCGCGCCCAGCGCTCCCGCGATTACCTGCTCAAGCAGCGTGCTTCTTTCATCGAGAAACACGGCGAGGATCTCGGCGCCTTCTATTTCCTGGTGATGCTGGTTCAGACGCACGGCAGAAAATGCCTCAAGCGCGGTGACACCGCCGCGCTGAGGGCGCTGGCACACGACCTGCACGCCGTCTACCTCAAGCACACCCAGTAACCGCCCGCACGCCACGCAGGGGCCGCCGCTGTCACGCGGCGGCCCCTGCGGCGTCTCCAACGCCCAGGCGCCCACACGCCCAGGCGCCCACACGCGCACACGCGTACGCGAGGCGGTCACCGCCTGTCAAGCCCTGAAGGAGGACGCGAGAGCTGTGTCAGACGACAGCGAAGGGCAACTCATCAATTTCCCCCTCGGAAGCGATGTCACAGACCAGCCCCCACAATTGCCGGACCCTGGACGTCTTTTCCCGGACGGCAGCGAAGAGTCCGCCATCCCTCCGGAGTCCCCGGAAGAAACCACTATGGAGTTGCCTCCGATTCCCGCTGCGCCCCAGCCGGAATCCGCTTTAATGTCTGGTGGGATTCCGCTCGCAGATCCCGGCGGGAGCGATGCGGAAAAAACCGAAAAGGGCAAATACGTTCAGCCTCGTTCTCTCGCGGACCGGCTTGGTGACTGGCTGGAATACCGGCTGGAAGTGGCGCGGGAGCGGCACGCCGCAGAAGCGTCCTTCCGTGAGGCGGAGATTGCGCGCAAGGTCGCGCTTTTGGAAGCCCGCACCGCGCGGGAAACCGCGATGACGGAGCAGAACGGCAAGCTCCACGCCGCGATGATGAAGGCGAAGGGCGATAAGGCGGCGGCGCGCGGCAAGACCGACGCGGCGCGGTCCGCCGGTTCCGGCCTGGGCGCCGACAAGGGCGGCCGCTCGAAGGCCGGCGGCGGGGGCGGCTCACGCGGCGGCGGCAGCTCCGGCGGTCCAGGCCGGGGCGGCACGGGAGGCGGCCGGGGCCCGGGAACGAACGGGTCCGGCGGCACCGGCACCGGTCGCGGTTCCGGGGGCGGCAACTCCCCCAAGAGCGCCGGGAAGGGCTCTGACCGCTCCGCTGGCGGCCGTGGGAGCGGCCCGAAGGGCAATGACTCCTCCGGGGGGTCGAAAGGGCGTCAGAACGGCTCTGGCGGCTCCGGGTCGGGCAAGGGCAGTTCGGGCGGCTCGGGCGGTAAGAACAGCTCGGGCAGTTCCGGGTCGGGCAAGGGCGGCTCGAAGGGTGAGGGCGGCAGGTCGAAGGACTCGCCGGCCTCCAGCCCGGCGGCTGAACGGGCCCGCGGACGCCAGGAGCGCGCCGCTGTCCGCCAGGCCGCCCGGCAGCAGCGGCGCGGCGCCGACCAGGCCGCCAACCTCGCCGACCGCAGCAAGGACCGCGCCAACCGGCAGGCGGAGCGGGAGGAACGCCGCAGGGCGAAAGCCGAGCGGAAGGCCGCGCGGAAGGCCAAGCGGGAGGCCGCCAAGGCCGCCGAAGACCGCACCACCCTGGGCGCTGCCGCGGCGGCGGAGGCTCAGCGGCGGTGGGACAAGCGCCGCGCCGAGGCAGAGGCCGCCAGGGACGCGAAGGAAGACAAGGCCGGCACCGCCACCGGCAAGGAAGACAAGGACAAGGAAGACAAGGCCAGCACCGGTAAGGACACGGGCAAGGGGGGCGCCGAGGACGGCCCTGACGCCGTCTTGGGTGCCGGAACGGACGATCCGGCATCCGACGGGCCGGGCAGGGCGGGAAAGGCCGCTGACGGAGCTCCTGGCGGCTCGAGGAAGCGGCGTCGGTCTCGGCGCCGTCGTGCCACCGGCGATGGCCGGACCAAACGGCGCGGGCGCGCCCGCCGCACCGGCCGGACCGGGCGCGGTGGCGCTGGTCGTGCCGGGCGGCGCGGCCGTACGGCGGACAGCCCGTTCGGTGCGCGGGATTCCGCCCCGACGGTGGAGTGGCCCCAGCACCCCGCCCGCCCACCGCGCCCCGCCGGTGAGGGGGAGGACGACATCGTGGACGCGGACATCGTCCCCGACGAGCCCGCGGCCGTGACCACCGGCGTCAGGGGCCTGCCGCCCGCCCCCGAACCCCACACCCAGCGTCCCGGCACCAGCCGACCCACTGCACAGGAGGATTCCGTGGCATCGGAGGTCAGCAAGACCGCGTCGGGCCAGGCCGGCATGGCGGCCCAGCACCGTACCGACATCACCTTCGGCGAGTACCTGATGGAGATCGTGACCATCGCGATCACCGCCGGCCTGGACAAGGACCGCGCCCAGGAGCTGGCCGCCGCGCTCGGCAAGGTCGCCGACGCGCTGCGGGACATGGCCACCGACCTGGTCGGCGACCACAACATCGCCACCGAGGTCGTCGACCAGATCACCGACCTGGCCGACGCCGCGGACCGCATGAAGCAGCTGGCCGAACGGTGCGCCACCGAGTGCGAGATCGCCTCCGAGGCCGCCCGGATCGCCGCCATGTCGGTCGGCCACGTCTACGGCGAGGACATCGCGGCCATGGACGACGCGGGCCTGGCCCACGCCTCCGCCGCCGCCCACCACGACTAGAAAAGGAAGGTCTGCCGATGAGCGACCTCGAGCCCACCACCACCACCGGCGGCGCCGCCGCCCGCACCGACGGCGACAACCGCTACAAGGCCGTCCAGCACAAGCTCAAGACCCTGGGCACTGCGATGGAGCTGGCGGGCAACGAGCTCGAGCAGCTGCTGCGCGGGATGCGCCTGAACGCCCAGCGCGCGGAGGGCCTGGCCGTCGACATCGCCAACGCCGAACTGGACCGCAAATTCATCGAGATGACCAACCAGGTCGCCGTCGCCCTGGGCGGCGCCGCCGTAGAAGTCCAAAAGCTCCACGCCACGGCGCAGGAGGTGTCCGGCCTGGCCACGGACGCGCGGCGTACGCACGCGCGGCTGTACGAGGCCCTGGACACCGTCCGCTCCAGCCGCCGCGAACGCACCCCCAAACCCGGCTTCTTCGCCCACTGACCCAACACCCCACCTACACCCCCCTCTTTGATGGGCGGTCCGCCACCGACGGCGGGCCGCCCATCACCGTCTTCCGACGCCGTCTTCCGAAGGGAAACACCTGTGTCCGTGCCGCGCAGCGTCGCCCTGGAGCGCACCCTCTACACCCTGGCCGCCCCGGTCCTCGCCGCGGCCCCGAACCTTATGCCTGACAGTCCCGTCAACACGGTCGTGCAGCTGGCGGGCGCCGCCGGCGTGGGGGGCTGGTTCCTGGCCTACAAGAGCGACGGGCCCGGCACGGGACGCAAGATCCTGCGCTGGTCGCCGCTGGTGTTCGCCGCCGCCGTCGACGTCGCCACCCGCCACACCCCCGGCTGGGGCCCCTACTGCCTGGACGCCCTGCTGGCGGCCGGATGGGCGGCGGCCGGCCTGCTGGTGATGCCGTTCTCCCGGCACACCCGCCGCCGTCACCGTCCCGCCCTGGCCGCCCCGGCCCCCACGCTGCAGCTGCAGCCCGCCGTCCCCGAGCCGACGCCGTCCCCGGCACAGCCGGACGACGGCGCGGACCCCTTCACCCGGCAGGTCCGCCACTTGTGGGAGAACCGCGGCATGCCCGGCCGCACGATCGTCGTCAAGGCCACCCCGCACGACGGCATGCCGCATGACCTGTCGCTGCTGCTGCGCTCCTGCGAGGCTGGACGGCCGATTTCCGGCCTCACCCAGGAGGCGGTCGCTGCCGCGTTCGGCGTGGACGTCGCTGACGTGACTGTCAAGGAGGTGGCCCGGCAGTACGGGCGTGAGGGCGGCCCCGGCTGGAAGGAGGTCGACGTCACCCCTGATGCGAACGAGCGGCGCCGCAAGGCTCCCACCGCCCGTGAGTGGTGGGCCGACCGGATCGGTGCCGCTGGCGGCCCGGTGCCCGGTTCGGAGTTCGTCAGGGAGGTCCGTGACCATGCCCGCCGGGTCACCCATTACATCGCCCAGGTCCCCGACGAGATGGGCGAGCCGCGGGTCAACCTGCACGCCCTGGCGGCCGTGCTGAAGACCAAGTACGACGAAGGCCGGCTGTTCGTCACCGTCGACGGCAACCAGATCCTCATCTCCCTGTGGGACACCAGCCCGCTGGCGCAGGTCTTCCCGGCAACCCGCGAGCTGCTGACCCCGGATGCGGACGGGCGGTGGGTGACCGGCTACCTCGGCAACGGTCAGCCCGCCCGCAACCGCGTCTACACCGACCGGGGCGCGGCCCACGGCCTGTTCGTCGCGCCCTCCGGTGGCGGCAAGACCCAGCTGATGGGCCTGCACGTGGCGGCCGACGCCCTGTTCGGGGCCGTGGTCATGCTGGCCACCGAGGCCCCGGACGAGAAGACGGCCGCGCTGGGCCGGCACACCGCCCGCTACGGCGTCGGCGCCCTCTACATGATCCGGCTCCTGCGGGCCATGGTCGCGCTCATGGAGATCCGCGGCGAGATGCCGTGGGAGGACGGCCAGGTCCACGAGTGGGACCCGACCCGGCCGGGCTGCCCCTACCGGATGCTGTCCGCCTACCTCGATGAGTTCCTGTCCGCCGCCCGCCACGGCGACTACGGCGCGGAGATCATGGACCTCGCCGAGCTGGTATCGGTCAAGGGCCGCAAGTACGGCGTCGGCCTGAAGGTGGCCGGCCAGTCCATCTACGTCCAGGACGGGTTCACGCAGCTGCTGTGCGAGAACCTGCGCGAGAACTGCATCCCCGTCGTGCTGAAGGTCGCCCCGAAGAAGGTCACCGACATGTTCCGGGCCCTCGGCATCCCCTCCGAGTACATCCCCGACCCCCTGCCCCGCTCCTTCTCCCCCGAGGAGAAGGGCCGCATCGACCGGGTGATGCGCGGCGAGCCCGAACCGCCCACCGACTCCAACACCGGCGGCGCCGGCTGGATCGTGGAAGCCAAGCAGCCCGAAGTCCTGCGCACGCTGTTCATGGACTTCAAGACCGGCATCGACGCCTACTTCCCCGACACCATCGCCACCCTCACCGACCACGAGATCCGCGAGCTGGAAGCGCGCGGGTTGTGGTTCGACTGGACCGAACCGCCCCGGCCCGGCGAATTCGGCGACGAGCCGGCCGACGGCAAGGGCAGCGGCGACGAGGACGCACCGAACAAGGGCGGCGGCAAGCACCGCGGCGGGGGCGGCAAGCCCGCGCGCCGCGACGCGATCACCTCCCCCCGCCAGGCCCTGGAAGCCATCAAGCACCTCTCCGGCGTCTGACCCACCCCACACTGCTCCACCCTCACGGGGCCCGGCCGCATCGGCCGGGCCCCGCTCACACCTGCATCCGATACCGCCCCAGCCGCCGGCGTCGAAGGCCGCCACCCCGCCCCGCCCTCTTCGACGCCCCAGGGAGATCTCGATGCCCCAGACCCACCCCGCCCCGATCACCGCAGCGCCCGCGCCGCCGACGGAACTGACCCTTGAAGAACGCCTCACCCTCATGAACGCAGTGATGACCGCGCGCCTGGACGAAGCGGCCGTCGCCTACGAGGTCAACACCGCCCACATCGACACCGAGCCCGTGGACCTGGCCGACGTCATCACCGGCCCCCTCATCACCGGCCCCCTCACCACCGGGCCCGCCCCGCTGCCGGAGCTGTACCCGACCCCGGTCGCCGCGCTCCTGCAGCGCGCCCACCACCGACTGCTCACCGGCGGCTGGTGCTCCGGCGCCCTGGTCGACGAGAACGGCGCCCGCTGCATGCTCGGAGCCATCCGGGCAGAGGCCCGCGGCGACAGCGGCCTGGAAGCCAGCGCCGCCGCCGTGCTCCTGGACGCGATCCGCCGACGCTTCGGCGACAACGTGGACTCCGTGCCGTCCTTCAACGACGCACACAGCACGGGCCGTGTCCCGCTCCGCATGCTCGACCAGGCCGCCCACCTCGCCGACGCCTGCGGCCTCTAACCCCCTGCTCCGGACCACCTGCCTCGCACCCGAACCCCTCGCGGTCGGGTGCGGGCCAGGCCGCCCGGCCTGCACACCACACTCCCGCCGCGCTCACTACACCCAGGAGGTCCCTGCGTGTTAGCCACCCTCATCACCGCCGCCCTCGCCATCACCGGCACCCTGGCAGGCGCAATCGTCTCCGGCCGCTTCCAGGAACGCGCCGCCGAACGACAGGCGCGCATCGCCCACGGCGAGTCGGTCCGCCGGGACCGGCTGGAGGCCGTCACCACGCTGGCCTGTGCCGCATCCGACCACCGCCGGGCGATGTGGATGCGCGGCGACGCCCTCCTCAAGGGCGCCGGCCCCGAGCAGGTCGAGGCGCTGCGCGCTGAGAGTCACCTGACGCGCAGCGCGATCACCCGCCCCCTGGTCGCGCTGCGCGTCCTCATCGAGGACCAGGCCGTGCGCGCCGCGGCTGACGCGATGGTCACGCTGACGTACGCGATGCGCGACGCATCCGCCACCACCGACGACCTGGCCGCCGCCCGGGAAGCCGCGAAGGCCGCTCACGACCATTTCGTGACCGCCGCCGCCCGCTACCTGAGCCCGGCCGTCTCCCGGGGAGCACTGTGAACACGACCCCGAGCCGGCCGCGCGCCCTCCAGGGGTTACCCGAGTACGACTGGCGCACCGCTCCGGCGGACAGGAGCCGGCCGCGATCCTGCGGTGCCGGGCGTGCGCGACGCGCCCGCAGCGCACCTGTACCCGCCCCGCCTACCTCTACCGGCGCGACCTCGCCCTGCCGATCCGGCCCATGACCCTGGCCAAGGAAGCCGCCCTCGACAAGGCCATGGCAGCTCGGACCACCTGCCCGGCATGCCTGCGCCGCTACCACCACTGCCTGCCCTTGCGCACCCTGGGTTCCTGCTTGGAGTGCTTCGACGGAACCCCGGCCGACCCCGCCACCTACACCGCCCCGCCCGCTCACGCCCTGGCCGCGTAAGCGCACGAAAGGACCGTCTCTAAATGACCACCTCGGCCACTGACCAGAGCACGGGCAAGAACCTCGATGACGCCTGCGCTGCGGTCGCCAGCGAGATCGCCCGCACGGACGGCAAGGCATCTTTACTGCTCGCCTTCATCGGTGCTGTCCTGGCCGGCCTGGCCTCCCTCGCCGGCCGCCACCTGCCCGCCCCGGCCTACGTGGCCGGCGCCCTCGCCGTCGCCGCCCTCACTGCCGCTGCCGTGCTGCTGCTCCTGGTCGTCCGGCCCCACCTCGGCGGCCACGACCGCGCCAGCTTCCCCTACTGGGCCCAGCTCACCGAGGCAGAAATCAGCGCGTGCATGACCGGCGACACCCGCGCCGCCCGCATCCGCGTCCTGTCCGGCATTGCCGTCGTCAAGTTCCGCCAGTTGCGCCGCGCGGTGGACTGCACCCTGACCGCGCTCGGCTTCCTCGTCCTGGCCGCGCTCAGCGCCCTGCTGTAGCCGGGCCCCGGGACGGTCGGCGCATCGGCTCATGGGACAACCGCCCCGGGCACTGGACGCCCCCGTCACGGGGCGCCAGCACTTCCAGCATGCCTGACCACCCAACCCCACGGCCCGGCCCCGCAGGCACCTGCGGGGCCGGGCCTTTTTGCGTTTCCACGGCCGCTACAGAGCGGCGCGTACCCGGATCCAGTGATGCAGTGACTGTGCCTCATCAGAGAGTGCCTGGATGAGGAGGTCCGCAGCGCGCTCCGGACTGATCCCGGCATGCTGGGCTTCAGCTACAAGCCAGGCACTCAGCCGTTTGACGTGTTCCGCACCCAAGACCCACTGGTCGCCGGCCAGGGGACGTCCCTCGTCTGAGTGCTCGGTGCCGCTCATTCCAAAATTTTGGAATGAGTCGTCTCCGCCGTGCGCGACGACCCTTCCCGAGACCGGCTCTACTGAGCCTTTCTCGGCATGTTCTGTGCGCTCAGCAGGAACGGAAAGCTTGCGACGCTTAACAGACGGCAGCTGCTGGGGGGCGAACAGGCCGTCCAGCTCTGGCGTGGACCCCTTCAGCAGGTAGTCAGCAAGGTTGGCTACCACCTGAGCGGTCACCCGGCGCCCGGTCTCCATGCCATGGCGACGCAACTCGGCGTACCAGTGTGCGACCGCTTCACAGCCCTGCGCTTCAGCCGCGTCGATCAAGGCGCGAACGTGTGAGTCAGGGGCCGGCCGCTCACAGGTGGCGCTTATCTGTGCCGCCAACCGCCATTCCTTGATCTCCAGGTAGGCAGCGGACTCGCTGATACCGTCCCACTCGTCGTTCAGGTACTCCTGCCGCGTGCGCTGCCCATCCTCGCCCCGGTAGAGACGCCGCCGGAACGCGGCCTCCAGCGCCTTGCCCCGCATCCACTTCGCGGCCTGGTGGTGGTCGCGCGCGGCATGGATGCGCTCCAGGTCCCGCTGCTCCCGGGCATCGAGAGGGCCGGTACGGTCGAGGTCCTGCGGGTCGGGGATCAGCTCGGGGACGAAAGCCCGCGCCCGGTCCTGCTTGCTCAGGTCGCGCCTCATGCTCCTGCTCCCGCCCGGGGCAGGTGCCCCCGCTCGGTCAGCTCGGTGACCAGCGCGTCATACGGCTTCTTGCGCTCGGGCTTGTCGCAGGGGAAGCCCACCGCAGACGCGATGCCCTCCCGGCGCGGGATCTGCGTGGACAGCACCGACCACTTCGGATCGGTGCCCTCCACGCCCCCGTTCCGCAGCAGATCCGCGTACTTCTTCGGGCTGGCCGCCCCGGCCTGGCAGCGGTTGAGCAGCACGTAGGTTGTCGGCGGCTTCCCGCTCTCGCGCAGGGCAGCGGACCGCTTGATCACCTTGGCAAGCGGCGTGCCCCGCTCGGGCTTGGTCAGCCGCTCGTAGTCCGGGTTCGTGGGCGAGAGCGTCAGGATCACGAGATCAACGACCTCAAGGATGGAGTCCACGATGTCCGGGTGGTTCTCGGCGTGCCCGGCATCGACCAGGTTGACCCGCTCGTGGTCCATCTCCGGATAGACGACCTCGGCGAACGCCGGGGTGTCCGCCACGTGTACCTCGCACGGGAAGTCGCCGGCCTCCCGCGCCCACGCCGCCAGTTGCAGCGACTCGTCAGCGTCGTAGCAGGTGACCGGATGGCCAGCCCGCGCCAGGGCATAGGCCAGAAGCCCTGTATTGGTCGTACCGCCCATAGTCCTCGGCTTGAGGCTGGCAATCAGCATGCGCGCCACCTTAGTACCTACTTCTGTACCGCTTAGTCGGCCCTGAGCGCGGCCACCTGCTCCCGCCATGTCGGCCCGTTCAAGGTCAGCGATCCATCGCGCGGACAGCTTCCCCGCAGTGCTGAAGTGCCTCAGAAGAGTTCCGATTTATGAAACCCCCGCAGGTCATCCCATGTGGGGCTCGGCCATCCAGCCGGGCCCTTCCGTCTCCATCCGCGCCCGCTACGCCTGCACGTGCGCCGCCCACTCCAGCCCGAGACCGGCCAGCCGCTTCAACTGCTCCTCGCTGAGCTTCGCCCGCCGAGTCTTGGTATTCGCCAAAAACACCCCCAGCTTTACCGACGTCCCGTCCGGCAAAATCTCCACGTGCGCACGGCTGACGGGCCCGACAGAGCCCGTGCGCTGCCGGTACTGGGCCAGTGCCGCACAGCCCCGCTCAAAGCCCGCAGACGCGCCCCCAGAGCCCCTAGCGGACGCCTTCGACTCCGGGGGCAGAGGCGTAACCCCCAGGTCCACCAGCCGCTCACGCTGCCCGGCCGCCAGTCCCTCCCACACCACGTGCTCGCGCTGACGCTGAAGCCACCGGCCCACGTCCTCCCCTTGGGCGGTCACCCCCGGCACGATCTCGCTCACCTCGGCACCCATCGCCACCAGCCGCGCCACACCCGCATACTGGCGCTGCCAGTCCACCGGCCACTCCGGCCGCCAGTCCGGATCGATCGCGGCCAACTGCTCCGCCCGCCGCCGCGCCCGGCCCGGGTCCTTACCCAACCCGCCGGCCTTCCGGCAATTCGCCAACCACTGCCCCACCGGCTTATCCAGCGCGGACGCGGTCACCGGAGCGGCCAGCGTCCCCCACGCCGCGTAGTAGGCGCGCGCCGCCGCCAGATTCTCCTCCCACGCCACCTCCGCCGGCTCCCACACCATCCCCAGCGCGTCCAGGTCCGCCGCCCGCTGTGCTGCCAGCGTCCCGGCCTGCATGCCGCGCCGCTGATCGGCCAGCCACCGCCCCAGCGGGAAGGAGTGCCCGTTCGCCATCATCTCCCGGTGCTCATACGGCACCGCCAAATGCCCCGCCCGCTCCCGGTACGCGACCGCGGCCCGGTGCCCCGCCAGCCAGTTGGCGTGCTCCGGCTCCAGCACGTTGTACTGCACCAGCCGCGCCACCAAAGCAGGATCCCGATGCGTCCCGAACCGCAACAGGATGCGCCCCTCGTCCTCGCCCTCGGCCGGCTCCTCCCCCAGGAACGACACCCCCCTCTCCGTACGCGACGTATTTTCCTGCGGAACCGCCAGCATTTCCACGGCCCGCTCATCATGCGCCCGAAGCCCGGAAAGCACCTTCACCAACGGCCGGTAAGAAGCCGAATAAGGCATATCCGCCTCAGTCTCATCCGGCCCCAGGAAAATAGGCACAATCAGCGTCGCCAACTTTCCCTGATTCGGTTTCTGCCTGAGCGCCCGCCCGATCGCCTGCACAATATCGACCGCCGATCCCTTCGGATCAATCAGCGCAACAGAATCCACCGACGGCACATCAACACCCTCACCCAAGACACGGCAATTCGAAAGCACCGCCCGCCCCGACCGGGTACCGAAAGCCCGCAACCGGTCCGACCGCACATCCGCACCGTGCTCGCCCGAAAGCCAGTCCGTCCACACCGACTCCGGATACCGCACCGGATCCTCCGCATGCAGCCGCGCCACCACCCGCGAAAGCCCCTCCGAAAAAGCCCGCGCCTCAACCGTGCGGTGGTGGAACGTAATGCACCGCGACAACCCATGCGTGGCCATCGTCTCCATAAGCGCCGCCTGGAGCACCGCCAGCCGCTCACCGCGCACCGACTCCTCAGTCCGCTGCACCCCATACAGCCGCTCAGGCGTCAAGCTCTCGTCACGCAACTCGACCACCACCACCTGATACCGCGCAAGCAGCCCCCGCGCGATGGCCTCCGACAAGTCCAGCTCATACAGCACCGGCCCAAAAATGGACTCATCATCCATCGAACAGGCCATCTCCTCCGGCAGCGGATTGAACGCAGCGGCCGGCACCTCCTCCCCCCGACGCCACCGCCGCGCCGGCCGCTCCATCCAGATCCGCGGAGTCGCCGTCATGTACAGCCGGCGCATCGCAGGAATCTGCTCCTGGTCGTGCACAGCCGCCCACGCCTTCCCCAGCGACCCACTAGTCCGGTGCGCCTCATCCACCAAAATCAGGTCCCACACGTCCATCGGAAGGCCGTACTCGCCCTCGTGCGCCTCAATCAGCACCGGCAGCGACGCATACGTTGCGTATACCGTCACCGGCCCCCGCCCGTGCCACAAAGACAATTGCGGCGCACTCGTCGTGCACCGAACCCCCAAAGAGAAAAGCCCCGGGTCATCCTCCAGCGAGCACACGGCGACCGCCGACCCAGAATGCCCGAAAGCCCGCCACTCCTTAACCGTCTGCGCCAGCAGTGCCAGCGTCGGCACCAGCACCAAAACCCGCCCCTCCGGCGCAATCCGTTTCACCGCCGCCGCACCGATGAAGGTTTTACCGGTACCGCACGCGCTCACCACCGTGCCGCGCAGTCCCTCCGGCGGGATTCGCTTCCCGGGCGGGATATCCAGACCCGCTACGATGGCGTCAACTGCCTCGATCTGATGCGGGCGGAGCGGGAATCGGTCCGTCATGGCACATGTCTCCGTTTCAGAGAGCAAGGGGAAAGGATCTGTTCGTGATGCTACCCGATGCATCAACATGATGTACGGCCCGAGGAAATGACACGTCAGTTTGGCTGACACTGCTCGATCGGCATGCTGCGATGTGCTACGGTCGATGTTGTTGGCGGGTGTTCGGCCCGCGCATCTGGCCGGTGGTCGAGGATTCGTCGTTGACGGTTGGTCAGGTGATGGCCGGTCATGTGGGGGAGGGGTCGACCGGCCGGGGGGTTCGGTGTGGTGCCTGTCTCGGCTCCCGGGTAGGGGGTGTTGAGTGGTTCGTGATCCTACCTGGTGGGAGAGTTGATGCCGCCGCCAGGTGCTGCGTACTTTGATACATGGCAGTGGTTTAACCTTAGCAATACGTAACTGAACGAAGTAGGTTAACATAAC